>NZ_LQXP01000004.1:0-140920 GCF_003268405.1 Acinetobacter sp. CFCC 11171
GTTTCTAAAAGAGGCTCACAACTAGGTGGGCCTTTTTGCACAGTGGACTATGGTTTTCTGTGTAATAATGGGGCGATTTACGCCCTTTTTTATTGGCTATCGTGTAGTGTCGACAGTATTTTGGTCAAACCGTCATGTTTCACTACTACTATAGTTTCGCATTGGTCTGTAGTGGTCATTTCGACCATCGAATCGCACAAATTTGACGAGAGTAAATGAAGCTATCAAATAAAACTCAAGCACTTCAGGACTTAATTGCCCCAGCGGTGCAAGCATGTGATGTAGAACTTTGGGGGATTGATTTCCAACCTCAAGGAAAACGTTCACTGTTACGTATTTATATCGACCGTGAAGTTGATGAAAATGCAGAACCTGTCATCAATGAAGATGGCGAAGTTGAGCAAGGCCGTGGTATCGGCGTGCAGGACTGTGTTCGTGTCACTCAGCAAGTGGGTGCGATGTTGGATGTACATGATCCAATTTCAGGCGAATATGCATTGGAAGTGTCATCTCCAGGTTGGGATCGTCAGTTCTTTAAATTGGAACAAATGACGGCATACATTGGTCAGCAAGTCGCTTTGCGTTTGATCAGTGCTGTAGATAATCGTCGTAAATTCCAAGCCAAACTTGTAAACGTAGACCTTGAGAACGAAATGATTCAGGTTGAAGTTGAAAAGCAACAAGTGTTGGATATTGACAGCCACAATATTGATAAAGCAAATCTGGTTTTCCAAGATTAATTTAATAAATAAGAATCTGAACGAATAGGTGACTTATGGCTCGTGAAATTCTTACCGTAGTAGAAACGGTTAGTAACGAAAAAGGTGTAAGTCGTGATGCAATTTTTGAAGCGCTTGAACAAGCTTTAGTTGCAGCGACTAAGAAGAAATTCTACGAGGGAACTCACTCGGAAGAAGCTCGTCTACGTGTAGAAATCGACCGTCGTACTGGTGATTACCGTACTTTCCGTCAATGGGAAGTGGTTGCCGACGAAGATCACGAAATGCCAGCATGCCAAGATGCGATCTCTGATGTAGATCCTGCAAAATGGGCAATTGGGGATATCCGTGAACTTGAAGTTGAATCGATTGATTTTGGTCGTATTGCGGCACAAATTGCGAAACAAGTGATTGTTCAAAAAATACGTGAAGCAGAGCGTGCGCTAATTGCAGATGCTTACGAATCTAAAGTTGGTGAACTCATCTACGGTGAAGTGAAAAAACAAACCAAAGATGGCTTTATCATTGATTTAGGTGACAATGCAGAAGCATATCTTGCGCGTGAAGAAATGATCGCTAAAGAAATTCTACGTCCTAAACAACGTGTAAACGCGATTTTGTTTAACGTAAACCGTGAAGGCCGTGGTGCTCAGTTATTACTTTCTCGTTCTAAACCAGAAATGCTCATTGCATTGATGAAGAAAGAAATTCCTGAAATTGCTGAAGAAATCATTGAGATTAAGGCTGCTGCACGCCAACCTGGCGTTCGTGCTAAAATCGCTGTGAAAACAAACGATCACCGTATTGATCCTGTAGGTGCATGTATTGGTATGCGTGGTACACGTATCCAAGCAGTTCAATCAGAGTTAAATGGTGAGCGTATTGATGTAGTCGTTTGGTCTGATGACGCGGCACAGTACATTGCAAGTGCTCTAGAGCCTGCTGATGTATCAGGTATCGTGATTGATGAAGAAGAACGTACTGCAGATATTATTTTTGCAACGAGTGATCAGTTAGCACGTGCAATTGGCTCTCAAGGTCAAAACGTACGCTTAGCATCTGAATTGACTGGTTACAAGCTCAATATGATGCTTGAAGAAGAATATCACGCACGCCAACAAAACGAAGCGCAACAATATTTAGATATGTTTGTTACACGTCTAGATATTGATGAAGACTTAGCGATGGCGTTAGTTGAAATGGGTTTCACATCATTAGAAGAAATCGCGTATGTTCCTGCGGAAACATTCGATGAGATCGAACTTGATGCTGAAACTGTTGAAATGCTACAAGGTCGTGCAAAAGAAATCGCATTGGCTGATGCATTGAAGCAACAAGAAAACATCCAAGAGCCAAGCGAAGAGCTTGCTGCAATGGAAGGCGTGACTAAAGAAATCGCATATGCGCTTGCCGCTCGCGGTGTGGTAACTGTAGATGATCTTGCAGATCAAGCCACTGACGATATCTCTGATATCGAAGGTTTAGGTGCTGAAAAAGCAGGTCAACTTATTATGAAAGCGCGCGAATCATGGTTTAACTAGGAGGTAATATATGACGGACAAGTCGATTAAGGAGTTAGCTCTCAGCGTGGGTCGTCCAGTTGAGAAGCTGCTGGAACAGGTTCGTGATGCGGGTTTACCACAAACTAAACCTGACGATATTATCTCCACTGAACAACAAAATGCCCTCGTTAACCATTTGAAAAAAGTTCATGGTCAGGATGCGGGCAATGCAGGACAAATCACGTTGAAACGTAAAACTACCAGTACTGCTAAAGTGGCGAGTACATCGGGCAAGGCAAAAACGATTAATGTAGAAGTTCGTAAGAAACATACATTTGTTAAACCGGATCCTGAGCAAATTAAAGCTGAAGCATTAGCGAAAGCACAAGCTGACCAACAAGCACGTAAACAGGAACCTAAGGTTGAAGCGAAAGCTGAAGAACCGAAGCAACAACCAGTATCTAAAGCGAAACAAGCTTTAGAAGCAATGCGTGCTGCTGCGAAGCAAGAACATGCGAAGCAAGAAACACCGAAAGCTGCGGTTGTTGTAAAACGTAAGTCAAACAACAAGCCAATTACAAAACCTGTTGAAACTCTAGAACAGAAAAAAGCACGTGAAGCTCAAGCAGCACAATTGAAAGCTGTAGAAGAAGCGGCGCGTCGTAAAGCCGCTGAAGAAGCGCAACAACGTACGCTTGAGCAAATGCGTCAAATGGCGTCTAAGTATTCTAACGAAGACACTACTGCGACCATTCGTGTTGTAGATGATTCTCCGCTTGCTGCCGGCCTTGTAGGTCAGGCATATGAAGATTCATTTGCGAAAGAAGACCGTGAAATTAAACGTGGTACCAATACCAACAATTCACGTTCACCTAAAAAAGGTGGTCGTCGTGGCGAAGAGCAATCTTTCCGTGATAACTCACATAAACGTGGTTTAAAAACAAGTCAAGCGAACAAGCATGGCTTTGAAAAACCAGTTAAAAAACAAGTTTATGATGTTGAAATTGGTGAAACAATTGTTGTTGCTGACTTGGCTGCGAAAATGGCGGTTAAAGTTCGCGAAGTTATCAAATCACTCATGAAAATGGGGGAATTGGTTACTCAAAACCAAGCGATTGATCAAGAAATTGCAGCACTTGTTGTTGAAGAAATGGGTCACAATCCAGTACTTGTTTCGGATACACAAGCAGAAGACAACTTACTTGAAGCAGCTGAAGAAGCGCGTGGTGTCCAAACCACTCGTCCGCCAGTTGTGACAATTATGGGTCACGTTGACCATGGTAAAACATCACTTCTTGACCGTATTCGTCGCTCTAAAGTGGCTGCAGGTGAAGCAGGTGGTATCACACAGCATATTGGTGCTTACCATGTGAAAACTGAAAAAGGTATTATTACTTTCTTAGATACACCGGGACACGCAGCATTTACTGCAATGCGTTCACGTGGTGCGAAATCTACAGATATCGTAGTGTTGGTTGTTGCAGCAGATGATGGTGTTATGCCACAAACTGCGGAAGCGATTGACCATGCACGTGCAGCAGGTACCCCAATTATTGTTGCTATCAACAAAATGGATAAAGAGTCTGCTGATCCAGATCGCGTATTGAATGAGTTGACGACGAAAGAAATCGTACCTGAGCAATGGGGCGGTGACGTTCCAGTAGCAATGGTTTCTGCGCACAGCGGTGCAGGTATCGACGAGCTTCTAGACTTGATCTCAATTCAAGCCGAACTTCTTGAGCTTAAAGCATCTGAAGAGGGTGCAGCACAAGGTGTTGTAATTGAAGCACGTGTAGACAAAGGGCGTGGTGCGGTAACATCGATTCTTGTTCAAAACGGTACATTGAAAGTGGGTGACCTTGTTCTTGCAGGTTCGTCATACGGTCGTGTACGTGCGATGACAGATGAAAATGGTCAACGTATTAAATCTGCTGGTCCTTCGATTCCTGTGGAAATCTTGGGTCTACCAGAAGCGCCAATGGCAGGTGATGAAGTTCTTGTTGTAAATGACGAGAAAAAAGCACGTGAAGTTGCTGATGCGCGTATGGATCGTGAACGTCAAAAACGACTTGAGCGTCAATCTGCGATGCGTCTTGAAAATATCATGGCGTCTATGGGCAAGAAAGATGTGCCTATTGTCAACGTGGTATTGAAAACAGACGTACGTGGTACTTTGGAAGCATTACACGTTGCACTTGCTGAACTTGCAACTGATGAAGTGAAAGTACGTATTATTGGTTCAGGTGTTGGTGCGATCACTGAGTCTGACGTAACACTTGCTGAATCATCAGAAGCGGTTCTTCTCGGCTTTAACGTACGTGCTGATAATACTGCACGTCAAAAAGCTGATGCTGATGGTATCGACATTCGTTACTACTCGATCATCTATCAATTAATTGATGATGTGAAAGATGCGATGAGCGGTAAATTGGCGCCTGAACACCGTGAAACAATTCTGGGTGTGGCTGAAGTACGTGAAGTGTTCCACTCAAGTAAATTCGGTGCTGCTGCAGGTTGTATGGTACTTGAAGGTACATTACACCGTAATAAACCGATTCGCGTATTACGTGATGACGTGGTGGTATTCCAAGGTGAGCTTGAATCTCTTCGTCGCTACAAAGATGTGGTTGAAGAAGTTCGTGCCGGTATGGAATGTGGTCTTGCGGTGAAAGGCTATAAAGACATCAAAGCACAAGATAAGATTGAAGTGTACGATGTTCAATTGATTAAACGGAGTCTTTAATGGCGGGTAGTCAACGTCTGAAGCGTATGGCGGATACAGTACAACGTGAGTTGTCAGAACTGATCCGTCAGGAGCTGAAAGATCCACGCTTAGGTGGTCTCGTGACCATCTCTGCCGTGAAGGTGAGCCCAGACTTAGGATATGCCGAAGTTTATGTGACTGTAATGGGTCGTGAGCTAGGCGATGAGCAAAGTGAAGCCGCAAATAAAGAGACTTTAGATGTCTTGAATAAAGCATCTGGTTTCTTGCGTCATGAACTAAGCCGTCGTATCAAAACACGTATTACGCCACGTTTGCGTTTCCATTACGACAAAACAAATGCTTATGGCAACTATATGTTTGGTCTAATTGCGGAAGCGGTCAAGGACTTACCTCCTACTGACGAAGCAAAAAAAGATGATTAATAATTCAGTTCGCTGAATGAAAAAAGCCACCTTTGGGTGGCTTTTTTATGTTTGAATAACGGTAATTTAAAAACTCAATCACTTTAAAATTATAATATGCCAATGAAAGACAGGTCGAACATGATATTTAATCCGCCAATCTGTAAAAATAATGAATTGAAAAAAATAATCCTTTTGAGTAGCGCATTATTTATTACTATGCCAAGTTGGGCATGTTTAAATACCTATGTAGAAGATTTTTATACATCTGATTCACAAAAAGAAAATCAACGCGAAGAACATCATGACGAGAAATTGAATAACTTTGTATCAAGGCATCCTAGCCCAATAGACTATCAGGCAGAAAATGATTATGCCGTACATCAGATTTATGCAGGTAAATACGATTTAGCCATTATGGTTTTAAGTGAAATTGAAAAAGAGCATCCAGGTTTACCAAAGACTGCAGTGAATTTAGGTACTGCATATGAGTTGATTGGCAATATTCCACAGGCCAAAAGATGGATTGCTGAAGGTATGAAACGTGATCCAACGATTCACCTTGGGAGTGAATGGATTCATCTGAATATTTTAACAGCCAAAGAAAAAGTGCGACAGCAAAATATTTTCATGAATATCTATTGTTGAATGTATATTGTGGAACAGGTTATGTACCCGATGCACACTGGAAGAATCAGCGGAAACTCAGAACAGCAGAATATGATGCTATACGAGAGCAGGCTAGTTTACAGATTAATGAGCGGAAAAATTTTGTTTCAAGACAGGATGCCGTGATGGCACAGCTGTTTTATGAATTGGCGAATCTTGAGATGAGTCAATATCAGCCTAAATGGTCTGATCATTTTCAAAGTAGTTTTGAGACTAATTTACTGATTGATTTAGCTAGGCAGTATGGTTTAAAAAAAACACCTTATAACCAAAAACGTTTGCAATATATGGCTCAAGGGAATGTAATTGAGAAATTATGGATGAAAATTAAAGAATTTTTTAGCTCGAAGGCATAATCAAACTGGATCTAGATTTAATCCAGATCCTCCGGTTTTGAATGGCGTTTAGAGTGAAATGCACGGCGCCGAGTTCGCTGCCAAGGAAGAGGGCGATTAAGCGCTTCTGGTGCATCACCACTCATCGAGCGCAGTCGTAAATGTAATGCCGCTTGTGCCATGAGGTTTGCAGAAACCGGTGCAGTGATAAAAGCAAAAAGCGTGATCAGGATTTCTGCAAATCCAAAACGGCCTTGAAATGCTGCATAAATAATTGCAGCAATTAGAAAACTTCCTAAACCTAAGGTGCTTGATTTAGTCGGTGCGTGCAGTCGCATAAATAAGTCAGGTAGGCGAACCATGCCAATACCGCCGACCAACATGAAAAAAGCGCCAATCACCAAAAAAATCGAGACCAAAATTTCCATGACTAATTGCATATTAAAGGACTCCTAGTCGATGACGTGGCCAGTAGTGAAATAACGCGCTAAAGCAGCTGTAGATACAAACCCCAGCATGGCAACCAATAAAGCCCCTTCAAACATTGATGTACTTGCCCAATAAATACCTAAAATGACGATTAAGCAGGTGGCATTTAAGAACAAAGTATCTAAAGCAAGTAGTCGGTCCACAACTGAAGGTCCCATCACCAAGCGGATGAGGCACAGTAACATCGAGATCGTCACCGCAACTAAACAAATGCCAAGCGCATAAGGTAAAATTGTCATGCAGACTCTCCTGTATCAGCGCCAAAAATGAGGATGAGAGGGCGTTCATAGCGCTCTTTAATGGTTTGAATTTCTGCTTCAGGATCATCCGTGCTCAGAGCATGGACCAAAATATCACCACGGTCTTGGTCAATTCCGGCAGACACCGTACCGGGTGTCGTGGTGATGATCATCGCAAGCAGAGAATTGACTTCTTCATGCTGTGTATCGAGAGGAACACGGAACCATTTCGGATGCAATTTATGTGTCGGACCAAGGACGAGTTTTGCAACATGGATATTACTGACAATAATATCCCATAACACTACAAAGAATAATTTACATGCTGCCAGCCAGTTGATATTCGGTGTTCGATCAATAAAAGGGCGAACCATTCGCGGAATAACAATGGCTAAAACCAAGGCCATGCATAGTGTGGCCGCATCTAAACTGTGCGCTAACATCACCCAGCTCAGACCAACCATGACTGATACCAATGGATGCGGAAACCAGCGATTAAATAAAGATAGTGTCGCCATGTTAAGGTACCTCCATCGGTTTCAGCTGGGTCTCTTCAGGCAATTTTTCTTCTTGTTGCTGTCCCTGAATTTGGCGTCGCTTATATTCAGAAATATGTTCGCCATTTAGGGTTTCAGGCGCAATCAATGCAGGGATGAGGTGTGCATTTGGATCCGCTGATTCGCCACCATATTTGGTTTCAGGTAAATTTTCAGGATCATAAGGTTGAACACTGATAATTTGACCTTCTTTATCCTTTTTCAATAGCAACGATTCATATAATGGGTTGTCTTGAATTTGCTGCGCAGTCTTGTAGGTATAGTCATAGATTGGTGCAGCAAAGACCATATATCCCACAAGCGCTGTTAATAGTAGATAAATGGTCTTGTCATTGCGTAGCGGAGCCTTATTCGGCAAAGCCTGATAACGTTGATATTCTTCAGTATCAATATCATCTTCTGGACGAGATGAACGCCAGAAAAGTACAAAACCAACGCGGGTAAATGCCATGATACTGAGTAAACTCACCAACAAAACAATTAAAATAATCATGATTTGGTAAGGTGAATTGGCTGTGGCTTGTAAGATAAATACTTTACCCAAAAAGCCGCTAAAGGGTGGTAGACCAGCCATCATCAACGCAATGATGAAATAGCAGACAGCAACGGTATTATGCTGTTTCATGCGGGGCGCAAGTTTAAAATGATCTTTAAATTCGCCGCGTTGTGAGGTAATCCAACCCGATAGAATATAAAAAGCTGCACCAATAATGGTACTGTGAATCAGGTAATAAAGTCCTGCAGCCCATGCATCCGTATTAAAGAGTGAAATCGAAACCAATATTGTGCCGATAGAAGACAAAATCATAAAACCGACAAAGCGACGTAAACGATCCGTTCCGATTGCACCATAAGCACCATAGAGCGACGTCACTAAACCAATCGGTAATAGCCACTGCTGTAAGATTTCACGGCTAATCCCATCGTCAAACACAGTGCCATTAACACGGAGAATGGCATAGATGCCGACCTTGGTCATAATGGTGAACAAGGCTGCGACAGGAGTGGTTGCCACAGCATAGGTCTTCGGTAACCAAAACCCTACAGGCAGCATTGCTGCCTTGATGCCAAAGACGGTAAACAGTAACAATGCACCAGCTACAGCAATACGATGTTGATCGGCTTCAAGCAAAGGTATAAGTCGTGCAACATCTGCCATATTTAAGCTACCTACACTGCCATAAATCATCCCGAGTCCAATCAGGAAGAGGGCAGAGGCAAATAGGTTAATGGTGACGTAATGAATCCCCAATTGAAAACGTGCTTTGCCTTGGCCGTGTAAGAGCAAAACGTACGATGCCATCAACAGGATTTCAAAGAAGACAAATAGGTTAAATAAATCGCCTGTTAGGAATGCACCACACAAACCCATCAGTAAGAAATGGCACATGGCATGGAAATAACGACCACGCTCATCCCATTCTTTGCTGGCAAACCACATCACTGGCACAGCAA
The DNA here is from genome assembly GCF_003268405.1 of Acinetobacter sp. CFCC 11171. Taxonomy (NCBI): domain Bacteria; kingdom Pseudomonadati; phylum Pseudomonadota; class Gammaproteobacteria; order Moraxellales; family Moraxellaceae; genus Acinetobacter; species Acinetobacter sp. CFCC 11171. The sequence continues at coordinate 9,092 of NZ_LQXP01000004.1, forward strand.
GACCATAAGTCAGCACCAACATGAATGCTGAGAGTCGATCTAGAACTAAGACAATACCAAACGGTGCGGCCCATTCACTCAGGTTATAAACCAAGACTTGGCCAGAGCTGGCGATCATCAAATAACTGATAGATGTGATCAGCCCAAGGATGCCAGAAACATAGCTGATTCCACGACGCCAAGGTTGTCGCCAGTCATGTGCCAACGAGCCAGAGCCGGGGTTGCCCAACAGGACTAAAATAAATGCAGTAATTGCAGGAATTAAAATACTGAAAATCGGGCTGTGGGTAGTCCAAAATTGGATGAAATCATGCATTATGGCTCATCCTCCCGCGGGTCAATTTGCGGTATTTCTTCTTTGGAGTCCACATGATCTGTTCCGGTTTCATAGCGGCTACGCAGAGCCAATTGTACGATAAACGCAGTGGTCGCAAAGCCAATCACAATGGCGGTCAGGACCAAGGCTTGCGGTAAAGGATCGGTCGCTTTGGTTGTTTCCGTTAACACAGCCGGTGCGTTGATATGAATACGCCCCATGACAAATAAAAATAAGTTGACGGCATAGCCAATCATGGCTAAACCCAGCACGACAGGAAAGGTACGTGCCCGCAAAATCAGGTATACCCCTGTTGCGGTCAGTAAGCCAATGGCTGAAGCGAGTAAAAATTCTAAACTAATCATCTTATTCGCCTCTTGGAACTGGACCAGACATACTCGAGTGACGCGAGTCGCCTAAGACGGAAATCATTAACATCGTCGCACCCACAACAGTGATGTAGACACCTGTGTCGAAGAGGGCAGCGGAGGCAAGGTGCATTTCACCTAAAATGGGTGGTGAGACATAGATATGAGCACTGGTCAGGAATGGGCGGCCCCATAGCCAAGCAGCGATCCCTGTCAAACCCGCAATGGTTAAACCAATACCAATCCACACTTCATATAAGCGACCTGATTTTGCACCAATCAATTGTTCGGCACGGTCTTGACCGAGCGCGATATATTGAATCACTAAGGCTAAAGAGGTAATTAAACCTGCAATAAAGCCACCGCCCGGTAAGTTATGACCCCGTAGGAAAATATACAGACTGACCACCAAGGCCAAAGGCAAAATCCAAGATGAGGTAATACGGAACATCAGTGGCGACGGATTAAAACGATAGGTTAGACCTTGCGTAATGGTGGTGCCATGAGCACGCATACCATCCATCATGCATAGCGTACCAATTGCAGCAATTCCCAGTACGGTAATTTCACCAAAGGTATCGAAACCACGGAAGTCCACCAAGATCACGTTGACCACATTGGTACCACCACCAAGTGGGATAGACTGCTGCATGAAGAACCATGAAATGGAATTGTGATCACGGGTCATGATCAACCATGAAATCCATGCAATCCCTAGACCTGCAATAATCGCAATCAATGCATCTCGCCAACGACGTGACACGCTCGACTCATAAGGGGTGAGCTGTGGTAATAACGATAAGCTCATGAGTAAGAGCACGGTGGTCACCACGTCAACAGTAATCTGTGTTAACGCCAAATCGGGAGCGGAGAAACAGATAAACACCATGGTCACAACCAGACCGACTGCACCACTGATGAGGACGGCTTTAATCCGTTCATGGTGGAACCAAAGCATCATCCAACATGCAGAGAATAATAATAGCCACAGAACGATCGCGATGACCGGTGCATGTACCAGTTCACGACTGCCTGTGCCGATGCCTTGCAGCCAAAATGGAACGATGACGATGGCTACACTAAAGATTAAAATCCACAATACATAGCTTTGTAATTTGCCATTTTCAGTAAAGCGACGGAATTTTCTTGAGCTGAGTAAAAGATATTTTAAAAATAAGTCGAACAGCACTTTACCTTGCAAACGACCCAAAAATGGATCTAAGTCGATCCGCCGTAATTTGCCGCCCTTTGCCAATGCGAAGTAGAAAATTAAACCACCCAATAGTGCTATTACACTCATCAAAAGCGGTGCATTTAAACCATGCCAAATCGCTAAATGTGTACCTTCAAACGCAGGGTTTTGAATACTCGCACGTGCTGTGCTGTTGACTATATGCTCAACCAATAGGGCAGGGAATAATCCAACTAAAATACATAAAGCAGCCAGTAATGTTGCTGGTGCGCGCATACCAAACGGTGGTTCATGTGCTTCTTTATTGGGAATTTCTTTCCCCAGTGGACCATCAAAAAACACCCCGTGAACTAAACGTACTGAATACGCGACAGCAAAGATACCGGCAAAGGTGGCAATGATGGCCGATACGATCATCACAGGCCCAGTCAGATTGGCTAAAAGCTCAGTAAAGAACATCTCTTTAGAGAGGAAACCATTGGTTAATGGGACACCTGCCATAGAGGCCGCAGTGATCATGGTTAGCGTTGCGGTAAACGGAAGTAATTGCCATAAACCAGAGAGTTTTCGTAAATCACGTGTGCCTGATTCGTGGTCAATAATCCCCGCGATCATAAATAGGGCTGCTTTGAAGGTCGCATGATTAATGATATGGAAAATGGCAGCCGCAACTGCGAGGGGAGATCCGATCCCGAGTAAGCAAAAAATCAGACCTAAATGGCTGATGGTGGAATAGGCCAAAAGCCCTTTTAAATCTTCTTTGAAAATGGCAAAAAAGGCCGCCATACATAAGGTAAATAAGCCAATAAAGGTGACCAAGTTGTGATACAACGCAGCGCCTGCAAAAATCGGTAATAAGCGTGCAAGCAGGAAAATTCCGGCTTTCACCATCGTGGCAGAGTGTAAATAGGCCGAGACGGGGGTCGGTGCCGCCATAGCATTTGGCAACCAAAAATGGAAAGGGAACTGCGCACTTTTGGTAAATGCCCCCATTAAAATTAATAGCAGTGTGGGTACAAAAAGCGGATGCTGCTGAATTTGGCTACTCATCGTCAGGATTTGATCAATCTGATAGGTGCCCGTGATTTGTGCCAACAGAACAAAACCACCCAACATGCATAGACCACCCATACCTGTAATGGTCAAAGCCATTCGAGAGCCACGCTGAGCTGCGTCGTAATTGCTCCAATAACCGACCAAAAGGAAAGATGAAATACTGGTGAGTTCCCAGAAAATGAGTAATAAAATTAAATTATTAGACAATGAAATGCCGAGCATGGCAGCCATGAACAGCATCAATAAAACATACAGTTTACTGAGCGAATTCTTTGGACTTAAATAATAGTAGGCATAGATATAAATTAAGGTGCCGATCCCGGTAATGAGCAGGGAAAACAATAAGCCCAGTGCATCGAGGCGGAAACTGAAATCAATGCCAACTTGAGTGAGCCATGGCCATGTTTGAATGATGGTTTTGCCATTAAATACATCTTGAGCCTGACTCAATAATAAAACTAAACTGCTGAGGCTGACGCCAATCGCCCCTAAAGCTGTTACCCCGCGAGAGAATTGCTTCAACCACGAGACAAGTGTTGTGCCTAGTATTAACGGTAACAATATAATAATCGGTAGCACACTCGTATCCATTGTCTTGATTAGGCGGTGAAACCTAGGTGTATTTCATCTTTCAAGGATTACAGGACAGCAAAGAGCAGTCCAAAAATTCAATCTTGAAAGCCATGTGTGTCAAAAAAAATTAAAAACAAGCTGTGTTGCGCAACTCGTGAAGCGATAGCAATTTCCGATGTTACTATGAAAATTGCAAATAAAACCGATCATATTACATGCGTAAAACAACATCAATCTTTTTTATGAACCACTTACATATTATACGCCTGACGAAACTGTCTAGACATCTATTGCGGCCTTGTTGCTGAATATTTAAACATCGAGTCGGTGTATTATACTCAGCCAATCAGCCTCAGTATTTTTAACTCAGTGGTTGGATTGTAACGTCCTGATCACCTCGCTGTGATAAAGCCCTAACCAATTCTTGTTGCTGTTGCTCGGTCAGTTGTGTCTGAATTAATTGCAACATGTGCTGGATGGTATCCGGATGGTTCAGCGGCTCATTTAATTCAGTCTCTTCAGTTTTAGGTGGAAGCGATGGTTTAGATCCGAGTTGCAACTGCTGATAAATTTGATCATAGGTTTCTTGTAGTTTTTCAGGCTGAATCTCACTGAGCTTTTTATTCTGTAATTGTAAGCACTGAAAGCGAGAAGCTTGTTCCATCAGTTCAGGACGGTTGCCGCTGGCAATGATTTGGAGTCGTGGAAACGCTTGATTTAAACGGGTCAAAATCACTTGAGTCATGTTTTGATCGAGTTGGTGGTCTATGGCGTCGATCAATAAAATGCCATCACCTTCTTGGCATGGATATAAGCTATGAGGATTGAGTATACACAGGCGACGTACAATATCACCAATTAAGGCCACAAGGTTGCGCACACTATTCGACAGCTGTTGAAATAACATGTCTTTGCCTTGATAGCAGACCATTAACTGTAATTTGGGGTGATATTGCAGATAAATATTGCTCACATCGGGCAACACGGTCTCTAAAGCTTGTTTTAATGATCTGAGTGACGGCGCGTGTAGATCGGCCTGAGCTTGTGCTAGTTTATGCCCAAAAAGAGGCGTGTCTGATGCGTTGGGTATATCGGCTTGGGTTTTAGGATGTAATAAATTGTGAATTAATTCGGCACTTTGCGCATTTTCAATGTCGGATATTTCTCGAAACCACTCAAAAAAACGAATAAACGTGGTAAAGGGAATGGCCGATATTTCATAAGCATGCGAAGGCTGAAAAATAGCAGGATTATTTTTATTGAGAATATTCACATCGTTGACGAAACGTTCAGCAGGGTAATAGGCAATGAGTGGCAACCCTTGTAACGGATCGGCTTTGAGGGCTTTTTGATACAGCGCAACCATCGATTCTAATTGCTGTGTTTCGGCCTTACTGAGACCGACGCCTTGACTGTTTAAGGTTTTGTACAATTGCCATGAACAACATTGTGGGTCATGGTCTTGTTGATCACTTGAAAGCTGAAATGAGCCAATCTCTTCGGGAAAACTGACTTGAATATCAAGTTTCGATTGCAAGCGATTTAACATGATGTCTTGATCGAGCATTACCACGCCTGCGGTACGTAAATCTTTATAGCGTGCAGCAAACCAAGTGAGGGCCTGATAACTAAAGCGTAGTAGGGAGGTTTTTCCAGAACTTTGATCACCCAAAATTAAGGTGATCGGCAGATCGTGGTAATTAAAATTGAGGGTGATATCAGTAAAATGAAGGGTGTGCTTGAGTTGGATCGATTGTAATTTCATGGTGCACCTTTTACTGATTTATTGTTTATTCACCTTTTTCATCATACTAGCTGACCGCTTGTGCCAAAGATTTGGGCATTTGACGTTTTAAGTGCTGCATCAAGTCATAAATATGATGGATATTTAAACTTACTTTAGCACGTGTGCAAGCCACGTAAAGTAACCGTAACTCTTCGTCACTAATTTTATAATCTTTATCGTTGAGCTTAAATTGGTAGTCATCTTCAATATGTACCCGATCCCATTCTAAACCTTTGGCTTTATGGGCGGTCGAGATGATGTAGTCGGCTTGATCAATTGGGGTGATTTTCGCCAGCGCCTTTTTCAGTGGGTCAGTACCGTGGTCATCGACCAACTTCACTAGCGGTTTAATATCGCTGCCGTCGTTGGTTTCACAATATTCATGCACATCATGCCATGAGTTAAACCACGCAAGCTCTGGGACATCGACTACGCGCTTGCCTTGCTTGAGCATGGCTGCAGCATCGACAAAACGATTGAGTCGCGCATGATCTGCTTGCAGGCTAACTTTTTCGCCCTTAACCAAACCCGCCAATAACAGTTCCATCGCACGTGCATTGGTACGACATAAAATGGCATCGCGCATCTTGGTATGTGGTTTATTGACCACTTTAGAGTTGAGCTGCGGATTACCCAATAAAGGCACGGTTTCGTTCAATGCGCCCAGTAGAGCATTGGCGTTCAAGGCAATTTCTTCACCAAAACGGAAAGACGTGGTTAAACGGGATTCAGGTAAAGGGAGTTGCTGCATGGCATTGACTGCGCCACGCCATGCATAAATTTGTTGATGCGCATCGCCAACATAGATGACTTGAGTATTCCGCTGTTTCAGTAAAATCCCTAGCATTAGCGGGTCAGCATCTTGAGCTTCATCGAACAGCACATAATCCGCAGGAATATTCGGTTCAGACAAAGCCCAAAGTTTTAAATAAATATCGTGTCCAATCCCTGCTGCATGGTTCGGATCAATCGACTCTAACCAACGACGTTCAATGGCAGGATACAAATGCTTTTGTAAGCTTTCGATATCGTCCGGATGCAACCAACTCGGTGCTTGTAGATGTCGTGGGGCAGGGTATTGCGAACTGGTCGAACAGAAATAACTGACAGCGTTTGCCACCAGACTTGCCAAACGCGAAGGCATGAGTACATATTTTTCATAACGACCGCCCATCATACGACGTAAGGTGATCGGTTCTAGTCGATATTCTTTGGCAATAAAACTCGGACTTAAACGTGGTAGACGCAGTTTGTCAGTCACTCCACGTGGAACACTACGATAAGCCAATGAGTGGAAGGTTCGACAGTCGACATTTTGATGAAAACGATTCTGTGCTTCGGTGGCAATGGCTTTGTTAAAGGCCAAGTACATGCCACGCCGCTGAGGCATGGCATCACTGATCATTTGGAGTGTGGTGGTTTTACCTGTGCCAGCATAGGCAATCACTTTAAATGATTTACCAAGACGTGCGTTATCTATGGCGGTGGCCTGCTCATAGGTCGCGGTCGGTTTTTTAAGATCTGGCACGGTTGCGTCTTAGTGCTGACGGTTGGCTTTTTCAACCAAACCGGAAAGGCCTTGACGACGAGCGAGTTCGTTAAGTACCAATTGAGGATCAATATCGAAATAACCCAACATCACAATGGTATGGAACCAAAGGTCTGCTACTTCGTAAATCAAATCGTTTTTGTTGTCTTCATTGGCTTCGATTTTGAAATCTTTAGCGGCAATGATGGTTTCAACACTTTCTTCACCGATTTTTTCTAAAATTTTGTTGAGGCCTTTATGGTAAAGCTTTGCCACATAAGAGGACTCAGGATCAGCTTGTTTGCGTTCAGCCATCATTTTACCTAAGTAGTCGAGTACTTCGACTTGCTCAGATTGCGCATTGGATGCATTCATCGCAAGGGTATGTGGATTTGCTGATTTTGCACCATAAATTGCAGCCGGATCTTTTAATTGCGCATCGACAATTTCCCAGCCATTGGCAGTAAGCTTGCGGTAGAAGCATGACTCACGGCCGGTATGGCAGGCAATGCCGCCATGCTGTTCAATTTGTAGCACAATCACGTCAGCATCACAGTCCAAACGGATTTCATGTACGGTTTGGAAATGGCCAGATTCTTCACCTTTGTGCCATAGCTTATTGCGTGAACGTGAAAAGTACACCGCCTGATTTTTTTCTGCAGTTTGCGCCAACGCTTCACGGTTCATCCATGCCACCATCAATACGCGCCCGCTTTGATGATGCTGTGCAATAGCAGGCACTAAGCCTTGTTCGTTAAATTTTACTTCATCGAGCCATTGCAGGTTGTTCATGAGGATTTCACCAATTCAAAAATCAAAAAATAAATGCCGCAGCATTTGAGCAGCACTATAGTGTAAGCCATCAAGAGAATGATGGGGAGTTAATTCTTAATCAAATTTTAAATTGCGCAGTTCAGCCGCAGAATCATCTGCAGGCTTTCGGGCAATGTCAGCATAATTCATTTGCCCAAATGCACCCGTTTTTAAGCCGGAAATCGTAATCGCCATTTCTTTGCGGAAAAACGGCAGCTGATACATAGCACGAAATGAAAAATCACGGAGCGGTGCTGTCCAGCGATGATGTGATTGATAAAAAGGAGTCAGCAAGCGACTAAAAAATTGGTAAAATCGCACGGAGGGCAACCGTAGCTGATGATACTCCTGCCAGAGATTTTGCAGTGAGGAGTCCTGTTGATATTGAAGCAGAGCTTGACTGATGGCCCATGCATCGAGCAAAGCCATATTGGCGCCTTGTCCAAGCTGTGGACTCATGGCATGAGCAGCATCGCCTAATATGCCGATACGACCTTCACCAAGTTTGCTCAGCACCACATCACGATAATTGGCAGATAGCCATTGCTGCGGATCATCTGGATGTGGAATCACATGCGCTAACCATTCTGCAACACTCGGCCAGCGTTTTGAAACTTCAAGCAACCATTGCTGCTGTGCGTTCTTGGTTTTTAAGAATCCCTCTAAATCTTCTGTAGGCAGACTCCAGAAAATGCTCGAAAGGCGCTGTTCAGGCTGCGTTGGAATTGCTCCCGTTGGCATCACACCCATCATGATATTGGAACGGTCATAGAACTGATGCAAGATCTGCGGATTGAGTACTTCGCATTCAGGCACGATGATCCACTTCGCCCCCCAAGGATAGGCTTGGTTGAGCTTTTCCCATGCATTAGGGCGTAAATGGCTGCGTGCACCATTGGCAATCAGCACGAGATCAAACTGACGTTGAAAGGATTGATCTACGGACTGCCCAATTACGTTTATACCCTCACTGGATTCTTGAAGTTCATGCACTTCATGCGCCATGCACCACTCAACGTGTTGAGGATATTCACGGACTTTGGATGCGAGGACATGACAGAGCGTGGCACGGTGAATGCCGAGTCCATATGAACGTTCATCGGCTTGTCGATAATGACTGTTAATCAGCAAGTCGCCGCCAGCCAGTTGACCTTCCAGACCTGTTACCACAGCACCTAGGCTTAAGGCATGTTCCAAAATGCCTAAATGTTCGAAAACCGCAAGCCCGGCGGGTTGTAATAATAATCCTGCGCCCACAGGTTCAAGTTGTGAGACTTTTTCATATAAGCAGATTTGATGGCCTTGATTAGCAAGCATTGCTGCAGCAGCCAATCCTGCCGTACCTGCACCGATGATGGCAATATTTTGAGTTTTCATTGTTATAAAAGTTGATTTTATCTCAGCCCAATGTAGCAAAGATGCTGCATAAAACCCAATAAAAAAGCCCTCAAAAGGGCTTTTTAAAGGGGGAGTCAGGTCTTACCAATGTTCACCAGGGAATAGGCGAGCATATGCTTTTTGTACCCAATTGAGTTTTTCTTGCTTACCAATAGACGCTGAAGAGCTTGGGAACAGGTTATAACCAATCGACATGAGTTTATTGTTAATGTCAGGAGCAATGGAGTAGGTGATCGAAGCCAAACGGCCCAAATTGGTCGCCACTTTCTTCGGACGTTTCACGATGGCATAGGCAATCAGGTCGGCTGCTTGTTCTGGAGAAAGGGTTGGTACGTATTTATAAATTTTGGTTGGGGCGATCATTGGTGTGCGCACCAATGGCATATATACCGACGTGATGGCAATATTATGCGAGTGAACTTCAGCACTTAGGCAACGACTGAAAGCATCTAATGCGGCTTTAGACGCAACATATGCAGAGAAGCGCGTTGCATTGGCCAATACACCAATCGAGCTGATATTAATGATATGACCTTCACGGCGAATCATCATTTTCGGCAGTAAATTCATCACCAAACGTACCGCGCCAAAATAGTTCAACTGCATAGTACGTTCAAAATCATGGAAACGATCAGTTGATTCATGCACGGCACGGCGAATAGAACGGCCAGCGTTATTAATTAAAATGTCAATATGATCGACGGAAGCGAGAATTTGTTGTGCCACAGCATCAATGGATTCCATATCATTGAGGTCACATGGGAAAACATCAGCTTTACCGCCAGTGGCTTCAATTTCAGCTTTTACGGCATCAAGAGTTTCTTTGGTACGTGCAACCAATAGAACATGTGCGCCTGCGTTGGCAAGGCGATGCGCTGTGGTTAAACCGATACCACTTGATGCACCGGTGATTAAAATGGTCTTGCCGTTGACACGGTCAACGAAACGTTTCTCAAGTCTTGAATTCACGATGAGGTTCCCTGTTAAATCAGTTTTATTGTATTCATTTATCGGCCCGACAATGCTATGTGCAGGGCTGTTTTAAGTCAGCGGTATGATAGCGTTTTATTAAAAAAAAGCCATATGATAAGTAATTGATAATAAAATATATTTAGAGTTTTTACTCTAAATTAAAATCCCTATTTACTCATTTTTTAACACATAAATATGTGAAAGAGAAGTGCTTTTATCCACATCGTTGCAACGTAAAAAAGTCGATTTTCAAGATAAATAAAATTGTAAATAAATATAGAAGCAGGGCCATAGATGCGCAAAATTGAAAGGCGGATAATGTGGGGGTGGTTATTTAAATGAAATGGAAATAAAAACAGGCCTTAAAAATAAGACCTGTGGATTGTGCACTTGTGGTTTAAACAGCAGCTAAGGCTTGCTCTAAGTCGGCAATCAAGTCATCTGCATGCTCGATCCCAATCGATAAACGAACCATATCAATGCTGACTCCGGCTGCTTTGAGTTCATCTTCATTGAGCTGACGATGTGTCGTGGTCGCAGGATGGCAAGCTAAACTTTTGGCATCACCAATATTCACAAGGCGAGTAAATAACTGCAACGCATCGATGAAACGTGTGCCACCTGCAAGGCCGTCTTGAACCCCAAAGGAAAGAATCGCAGATGGTTTGCCTTTGACATATTTTTGCGCCAAAGCATGCTGAGGATGGTCTTTTAGGCCAGCGTAGTTGACCCATTTTACTTTTGGATGCGCTTGTAAATATTCCGCCACTTTTTGCGCATTTTCAGTATGACGCTCCATGCGCAGGCTTAAGGTTTCCAAACCTTGTAAGATTAAGAATACATTATGCGGGCTGATCGCAGCGCCTGTATTACGCAGCGGGACCACGCGCGCACGGGCAATATAGGCTGCGTCACCTAAGGCTTCGACATAATTGACCCCGTGGTAGCTTGGATCAGGGGTGTTGAGTGATTTAAAGCGTTCAGGGTATTTGCCCCAAGGAAATTTGCCGCTATCGACGATGATGCCACCGATCGAATTACCATGACCGCCAATATATTTTGTGAGTGAGTGCACCACGATGTCGGCACCAAATTCAAATGATTTTTGCAGAACAGGTGTGGCCACAGTATTGTCTACGACTACAGGTATGCCAAATTCATGCGCAATTTTCGAAATTGCTTCGAGGTCAATAATATTGCCCAATGGGTTACCAATAGATTCGACAAAGACCAACTTGGTTTTGTCATCGATGAGGCTACGCAGCGCTTCAGGGTTTTGATAATCAAAGAAGCGAACTTCAATGCCTTGTTTCGGCAGGGTGTGGGCAAACAGGTTATATGTGCCGCCGTACAGGGTCGAAACAGAAGCGATATTGTCGCCTGCTTCAGCAATGGTTTGAATCGCATATGTAATGGCAGCCATACCTGATGCCAACGCCAGTGCGCCTATACCGCCTTCGAGCGCTGCAACACGCTGTTCAAGTACCGCCGTGGTTGGATTCATAATGCGGGTATAAATATTACCCTGAACTTTTAAGTCAAATAAATCAGCACCATGCTGCGTGTTATCAAACGAATATGATGTTGTTTGATAGATCGGAACTGCAACAGCTTTGGTGGTTGCTTCCGGGGTATACCCCGCGTGAATTGCTAAAGTTTCGTCTTTATATGTCATGATTACATCATCTAAGTGAGCTAATTTTTTAAATAGTCTATCATTTATATATATGAATAAAAGTGCTTTATTTATAAAATGAATATCATAATTATTCATATTGTTGAAAAATTTTCAGCTAAAGATGAGCGAAATCATGCTTAAAAACGCATGTTTAAATTTTGTTCGCCATTAAACTTGTAACAATGCATTGAAGGCGTGTGCGAAACCTTATTTTTTCACGACTTTATGCGTATAATAGCCGATTATTTTTTCGCTCAATTGAGCAGGGGCAACTTTGTGTTGTTCCGTATATGTTTTGACTATTGAGGAGTCCTAAGTGGCCCAATATATTTACACGATGAACCGTGTGTCGAAGATGGTTCCGCCTAAGCGCGAAATCCTGAAAGACATCTCTTTATCATTTTTCCCAGGCGCAAAAATTGGTGTGCTTGGTCTAAACGGTGCAGGTAAATCTACCTTGCTTCGTATTATGGCGGGCGTAGATAAAGATTTCTCAGGTGAAGCACGTGCTCAACCGGGTATCAAAATTGGTTACCTTGAACAAGAGCCGCCATTGGATGAAAGCAAAGACGTTCGTGGTAACGTTGAAGACGGTTTACGTGAGCCGTTAGATGCTTTGGCGCGTCTTGATGAAGTGTTTGCAGAATATGCAGCAGAAGATGCTGACTTTGATGCACTTGCAAAAGAACAAGAGAAGTTAGAAGCCATTATCCATTCATGGGATGCACATAATATTGTGAACCAAATGGATCAGGCTGCTGCAGCGTTGAACCTTCCAGCTTGGGATGCAGATGTATCTAAGTTGTCTGGTGGTGAGCGCCGTCGTGTTGCACTTTGCCGTTTGTTATTGTCTAAACCAGACATGCTGCTTCTAGACGAACCGACGAACCATTTGGATGCTTCATCAGTATCTTGGTTAGAACGTTTCTTGAAAGACTTCCCAGGTACAATCGTTGCGATTACCCATGACCGTTACTTCTTGGATAATGTGGCAGAGTGGATTCTTGAGCTTGACCGCGGCATGGGTATTCCGTACCAAGGCAACTACTCTTCTTGGTTAGAGCAGAAAAATGCCCGTTTAGAGCAAGAGCAGAAGCAAGAAGAATCTTTTGCTAAAGCATTGAAAAAAGAACTTGAATGGGTTCGTTCAAATGCTAAAGGTCAGCAAAAGAAAAACAAAGCGCGTATGGAGCGTTTTGAAGAGCTTAACTCACGCGAATTCCAACAGCGTAACGAAACGTCTGAAATCTATATTCCACCTGGTCCACGTCTAGGTAATAAAGTTGTAGAAGTTGAAGGTATTAGTAAATCCTTTGGTGACCGTACACTTTATAAAGATTTATCGTTCGTTGTACCACCTGCTGCAATTGTAGGTATCGTGGGCGAAAACGGTGCGGGTAAAACCACATTATTCCGTATGATGACAGGCGAACAACAACCAGATACAGGTACAATTACACTGGGTGAGTCTGTTAAAGTGGCTTATGTTGGTCAGATTCGTGACACCTTAGATGACAACAAAACTGTTTGGGAAGAAGTTTCTGGCGGTTTAGATATCTTGAAAATTGGTGAATACGAAATCGCATCTCGTGCGTATATCGGTCGCTTTAACTTCAAAGGTCAAGATCAGCAAAAACGTGTAGGTCAATTGTCAGGTGGTGAACGAAACCGTTTACAACTTGCGAAAATCCTGCAAATGGGTGCAAACGTCATCTTACTCGATGAACCGTCAAACGACTTGGATATTGAAACTTTACGTGCGCTTGAAGATGCTATTCTGGTATTCCCAGGTACTGTCATGGTGATCTCGCATGACCGTTGGTTCCTTGACCGTATTGCTACGCACATCTTGTCATTTGAAGGTGAAGCACCTGAATTCTTTACAGGTAACTACCATGAATTTGAAGAATACCGTCGTAAACGTGATGGTGATGACCTTGTTGCAAAGCGTCAAAAATACCGCAAAATTGGCAACTAAGTTCCAGTTTTAAAGTAAAAAAACCAGCCTGCGGGCTGGTTTTTTATTACTTAGGATGCAATGACTATACGACAATGTCTTCATAGGCATGATGTAAGACGTAGTCTGCATGTTCATGGCCTTGTGCAGCAGCTTTACTGAGCCAAAGTTCTGCAAGTTCATAATTACGGTCCAAGCCGAGTTCTCCACGTAAATAACCGAGACCTAAGCGATATTGGGCATCTTTATGACCTTTTAATGCGGCACTTAAGAAATTCCACATGGCATTGCGATAGTCAGTAGGGGATTGGTCTGCTGAATCCATAGTATGGTGACTGAGAAAGTCTTGATGGTGTTGAGCCGCAAGAATTTCAAAATAAGTCCCTTGGGCGTAATCACCCTCGGCTTCTGGAATCGAAAGGGGCATTCCTTGCAACTTTGGATTCATCTGTTGTGACAACAGTGCATAGATTTTTTTCAGAGCTTGTATCATCATTGTTAAACTCCTTGTTGCTAAATATAACCACTTGATTAATAAAAATATTAATTGCAGTCATTCGTGCGCTGCGATGAATGATTTAATTGTTTTAAACAGATCACACTTAAGATGAAAATTAGCATGCTTGTCATGATATGTGAATAGGTATTGAAAAATATTTATAAGTAATTTCAGTCATCTAAATCGCGAAAAATTAATTTGAATAAATTGAAAGAGGATGCTGATAAAGCAGTTTTTAAGCTTGAAAGTAAAACGTAATACTGAAGGTTGAATGATGTAATTTTATTACGTTTGCTGCACCTGTTAAGCTCATGACTGAAGAACATATAATTTATAAAGGTCAGAAAATAATGAGCGAGCATCATGGGCATGACCACAGCCATGCCGTTGTCACAGAAGGGAATGTCAAAAAATTAAGTTTTGCCTTAGCACTGACCACGACATTTTTGATTGTTGAAGTCATTGCTGGATTTATGACGCAAAGTTTGGCGCTATTGTCAGATGCGGCACATATGTTCACCGATGCTGCAGCCCTTGCCATAGCATTGGTCGCGATCAAAATTGGCAAGCTTCCCGCTGATAACAAACGTACATTTGGCTATCAGCGTTTTGAAATTTTGGCAGCCTTGTTTAATGCCTTGATGTTATTTGTAGTTGCAATATATATCTTGTATGAGGCCTATCAGCGCTTTTCAACGCCGCCGGAAATTCAAAGTATGGGCATGATGATTGTGGCGGTTATTGGTTTGATCATTAATTTAATCTCGATGCGTATTTTATTTTCCAGTTCACAAGAAAGCTTGAATGTGAAGGGGGCGTATCTAGAAGTGTTGAGTGATGCCCTAGGTTCGGTTGGTGTAATTATTGGCGCAGCGATTATTTATTTTACCGGCTGGATGTGGGTCGATACACTAATTGCAGTGCTCATTGGCTTTTGGGTTTTACCAAGGACTTGGATTTTATTAAAACAAAGCATCAATATTTTATTGGAAGGTGTACCAGAAGAAATTGACATAGAAAAGTTACGCAATGATTTATTGGCACTCAATGGGGTAGAGAGTATTCACCAGTTAAAGGTCTGGGCAATAACATCAAAGAATGTGCATTTGACAGTTCATCTCTTTGCACCTGAAGCCGATCGTAATGCCTTGTATTTTGAGGCGATTGAAATGTTGCAACATGAACATGGAATCACGGAGATGACATTACAAATCGAAGAAGATGAATGTGTGGTACACCAACATACCCAAAAGTCTGATCATGCACATGGGCATCATCAAGATGATCACGCGCATTCTCATGATGAATCACATCAGCACTAACGCTGATGTAATTTAAATGGCCGGCTTAGATTTCCCACTCATGATTACATTCGCGGCATTTCCATTTTTTCTGTGATTGCATAAAACCTTGCATTGAAATTTTGAAATCTGGCAGGTCGCGATAGAACATGAAGCCAGCAATCAAGCAAGCAATAAATACAACAACAGTCGCAGTTTGTAATGTAGTGCCTGCACCGTCACCAAAAATCCACATTGCGATGCTGATAATCACCAACAGTAAAAGAATAAATACCGCAGGGATGAGGATAATCAGGCTTTTAGGCACGACAGGACGAGCAACAGGCTGGCCTGCTTGCGCAAGAGGCATAATTTTAGGGCTTTGACATTTAGGGCAACGGTATTGCATTGCAACTCCATAATTTTAATCTATGGTTTATTTTAATCAGAATGACGCAGAAAGCAAAAATACCGTAAATTTAAATCAGATAAAATTTAGGCAATAAAAAACCCAAGTCATAATGCTTGGGTTTTTTATAAGATGATTTGCATCACCTTGAATATGGCGTCCCTACGGGGATTCGAACCCCGGTTACCGCCGTGAAAGGGCGATGTCCTAGGCCTCTAGACGATAGGGACAATTTGAGGCAACTTAGAGTTGGTTGACACCATCTCTCGGTATGGGCGCTATATTAGGGGGATAACGCCCATCCGTCAACTAAAAAATCAATTAAGCTTCATCAACTGCATCATTTTTCGGCAGTTTTAAGGTTTCATTGAGTTTTTCCCATGCTTTTGTTTCTTTTTTACTCGGGCTGCCCACAATTTCAAGTGCATGACGTAAGCGAGCAAAGGTTAAATCAGGACCAATGGTTACCATCGATTGCATAACAGGTGTCGAAGATGTCGAACCAGCAATTGCAATAAAGAAGGTTGGCATGAAGTCACGAAGTTTAATGTCCATTTGGTTCGCCAAATCCATAAGCGTTTGGCTGACGGTGTCATTGTTCCAAGTGAACATGCTTTCTAGACGCCAAATGGCAAATTGAAGGCTTTGACGCACTTGTTCTTCAGTCAATTTTTTGCTTTCAAACTGTTCTTTGCTGAGTGTTGGGAATTGGTTGAAATAAAAACCTGCCCAATTCACTGCTTCAGATAACAAATTAATACGCGGTTGAATCGCAGCAGCAATTTCTTCCAAGGTATTACGATCTGATTTCCAAGCCAGTAGGGTATCGAGCAATTGACCCGGTGTTAAACCTTTAATCCATTGACCATTTAACCAGTTCAACTTTTCAACATCAAAGATTGGACCGCCTAGTGATACACGTTGAATGTCAAAGTGTTCAATCATTTCAGCCAAAGTGAATTTTTCACTTTCATCCGGCATTGACCAGCCCATACGGCCTAAGTAGTTCAATAATGCTTCAGGTAAAACGCCGATGTCTTTGTAGTAGTTAATTGAGGTTGGGTTTTTACGCTTAGACAGTTTTGATTTATCTGGGTTACGTAACAGCGGCATGTGGCAAAGTACAGGCATGTCCCAACCAAAATATTTGTACAATAATTGGTGTTTAGGCGCAGATGGAATCCATTCTTCACCACGAATCACGTGAGTGATTTCCATTAAATGGTCATCAACCACGTTTGCTAAGTGATACGTCGGTAAACCATCGGTTTTTAATAGAATTTGCATGTCAACTTGCGCCCAAGGAATTTCGACTTCACCACGTAGTAAGTCGTTAAATTTACAAATCCCTTCTTCAGGCACTTTCATTCGAATAACATGCGGTTCACCAGCAGCCAAACGCTGTGCCACTTCTTCTGCAGTGTGTTTTAAGCCACGACCGTCATAACGCGGTGATTCACCACGCGCTTGTTGTTCCGCACGCATTTGATCGAGTTCTTCTGCTGTTGCGAAGCAGTAGAATGCATGGCCTTTTTCAACCAGTTCCAAAGCATATTGTTTATAAATGTCCATACGTTCAGATTGACGGTATGGCGCATGAGGGCCACCCACATCTGGACCTTCTGACCAGTTCAAACCTAACCAACGCAATGAATCTAAAATCATTTTCTCAGATTCTGGGGTAGAGCGCAGTTGGTCTGTATCTTCAATACGAAGAATAAATTCACCGCCATGTTGCTTCGCAAAACATAAGTTAAACAATGCAATATAAGCAGTCCCAACATGCGGGAAACCAGTAGGAGAAGGTGCGATACGAGTACGAACAGTCATAATCAGCTTTTAATCAGAATGTAAATTGGGATCTATTATAACGAAAAAGCCTGATCACTTAATGCTTAATTCAACATTGAATGATCAGGCGTTTTTTAGTATTTTTTAGACGACAGTAGGGGAACTCGTCTAAAACAATAGCTTGGACAGCATCAGTATGCTGATGTCGTTATGAGTTGCTACCAGAAAAAATGGCTTGAACAAAACGAGAAAAACTTTGGTTTTGTGATGCAAAGAAACTTTGAGTCGGTGCAGCTTTAATAGACGTAAGTACTTTTAAATTATCGTCTGTACGGCCTTTACCTTCAGATTTTTGCTGATTAATCGCTTTTTCGATCAATGAGGTACGTTCAGCAGGCATCGTAAGTTTGTTATTCGATGCGGTGCTGGTTGCAGCACACAAAGCAGTCTGTGCAGTAACGCTTAAACTTAAGCCTAGGCATAGCGCGTATGAAAATTTCATGTCCAAATCTCCCCCTAGTTTTGGTGATGGAACTTTTTATTTGCAAAATAGTTTTAATATTTAGACTACGATTTAACCATCTTTCGTAATTAAAAAGTAGAACTACGTCACAATTTTTACAAAAAAACTAAAAAAGTCTGTACTGGGATTACCTAAATAGACTGTTTTCTCCAGATTTTCGGATGTTTTAGCAAACAACTATGAAGATAGCATGGAGATCGCTTCTGATTGTTGCTGCATTAGCAGAATTAAAGCTTTAAATACGTTATTTTTAGATATCTTTAAAACAGAAATAGATTTGAATTTATATTATAGATAGCTGATTGTTAAAGTTATTTTTGATTTATATAGTGCTCTCAAGATCAATTTGAGTTTGAGCAGATGAAAAAAATAATAGCATCGGGCATTTTCGCATTGTTGGGTGGGGTGGCGGTACAGGTGTATGCCGCAAAAGATTTCTTAAATGTCTCATATGATCCAACACGTGAGTTTTATCAGGAATATAACCAAGAATTTGGACAATATTGGAAAAAACGTACAGGACAAGAGATTAATTTTAAACAATCACATGGTGGTTCTGGCAAACAAGCTCGTGCAGTGGCAACGGGTTTACAAGCGGATGTAGTCACTTTGGCATTGGCAAATGATATTGATGAAATTGTGGCGACCGGACAAATCAATAAAAACTGGCAAAAGCAATTTCCACATAATTCTGCACCGTATACCTCAACCATCGTATTTTTGGTGCGCAAAGGTAACCCGAAAAAAATTAAAGATTGGAATGACCTGACCAAACCGGGTGTTGAAATTATTACACCAAATCCAAAAACAGGTGGGGCACCGCGTTGGATCTATTTATCAGCTTGGGGATATGCTTTAAAACAACCGGGTGGCAATGATGCCAAAGCCAAAGAATTGGTGAAAAAACTCTATAGCAATGTCAAAGTTTTGGATTCAGGCGCACGTGGTTCACTCACGACCTTTGCTGAGCGCGGCATTGGAGATGTCTTATTGTCTTGGGAAAATGAGGCACTATTAGCGACTCAGGGCCTAGGCAAAGATAAATATGACATTGTTTATCCGTCTATTTCGATTTTAGCTGAACCTTCGGTGGCTGTGGTAGATAAAACCGTCGATAAAAATGGTAATCGAAATTTGGCGAAGGGTTATTTAAACTATCTATATTCACCTAAGGGCCAAGAGCTAGCAGGCAAATATTTCTTCCGCCCTCGCGATGCAAAAGCCACTGCAAAGTACGCTGCTCAATTCCCGAAAGTTCAAACTTTTACCATTGATAAAGTGTTTGGCGGTTGGGCTAAAGCGCAAAAAACACATTTTGTGAATGGTGCGATTTTTGATCAAATCTATAGTGAAAAGAATAAAGAGTAAGTCTATAAATAAAGTTGAGTTGAGTAAAAACGGATGATTTATATTATCCGTTTTTTGCATATGTAATGCATAAAAATCTATATATAGGGAATAAGTAGATTGTTTTTGTGTATTTTAATATGAAAAACAAACAATTAAATTCGCTGCGTTAGCTGTATCCAGTAAAGGGTCTAAACTTGCTGCAATTGCGATTTATGACTTTATTTCATATATTTAGCAGTATTGAATATAACTTTATGCTGGCTGTTATGAAAACTCAATTTAAGGCGTGGCTCAGTGCTGCGTTGCTTGCCACTGGTGTTGCTTTCTCAGCCTCTGCTCAGGCCGCTGATCGTGAATTTTTAAACGTTTCTTATGATGCAACGCGTGAATTTTATGACGAATTTAATAAGTCATTTGGTGCATATTGGAAAGAGCGTACCGGTAAAACGGTTGCATTTAAACAATCACACGGTGGTTCAGGTAAACAAGCCCGTTCTGTGGTTGACGGTTTAAAAGGTGATGTCGTGACTTTGGCCTTGGCCAATGACATCGAGGAAATTGTAAAGTCTGGTCAGATTCAGCCGGGTTGGCAAAAAGAGTTTCCACATAACTCAGCGCCATATACGTCAACGATTGTCTTCATGGTGCGTAAGGGCAACCCGAAACATATTAAAGATTGGTCTGATTTAACCAAGCCGGGCGTACAAATTATTACCCCGAACCCGAAAACTGGCGGTCTCCCACGTTGGGTTTACTTGTCAGCTTGGGGTTATGCTTTGAAACAGCCGGGTGGTAATGAAGCGAAAGCCAAAGATTTCGTGGGTAAGATGTACCATAACGTAAAAGTAATGGACTCTGCGGCACGTGCATCGATGACTACATTTGCAGAACGTGGTATTGGTGATGTGTTATTGACTTGGGAAAACGAAGCTTTAGTTACTCAAAAAACTTTGGGTAAAAATAAATTTGATATCGTGTATCCATCGATGTCGATTTTGACTGAGCCTTCAGTGGCAATCGTAGACAAAACTGTCGATAAAAATGGTAATAAATGGTTAGCTCAAGGCTATATCAATTATCTTTATTCTCCATTAGGTCAAGAGATGGCAGCTCGTCATTTCTATCGTCCACGTAATGCAGCAGTTTTAGCAAAATATAAAACTCAGTTCCCACCTTTAAAAACTTTTACTATTGATGAAGTCTTTGGTGGCTGGGCAAAAGCACAACAAACACATTTTGTGAATGGTGCGATCTTCGATCAGATCTACAATAATAAGCGTTAATACATCGAAATCTATGATTTGAGATGTTCAAAGACCTCCTTCGGGAGGTTTTTTAATGGATGGCAAAAAAATAAAAACGGTTTTCTCTATGGAAAGTAATATTTCTGTACAAAAAGACGTTTGGAGCTTTGCTAAAACAAGGTAATAATGTGCAGTTACATTTTTAGCTGTGTTGAACGAACCCTTATGTCGCATATTTCTGTATTACTTCATGAAACTGTTGATGCTTTACTGGCAGATCGCAATACAGGAATTTTCGTAGATGGCACATTTGGGCGTGGTGGTCATACGCGTTTATTACTGTCTAAATTAGATGAAAACGCACGTGTTTATGCCTTTGATAAAGACCCGCAAGCGTTGGCTGTTGCAGCAGAATTAGAACAAGAAGATGCGCGTTTTAAAATCATTCACGCTAGTTTTGCCGATTTAAAAGAGGAACTGCGTAGTCGTGGTATCGACTTGGTAGACGGTATTATGGCGGATTTAGGGGTGTCATCTCCGCAGCTAGACCAAGCAGAGCGTGGCTTTAGCTTTATGAAAGATGGCCCACTCGATATGCGTATGGACAATTCACAAGGTCCAACAGCCGCAGAGTGGTTGGTTGATATTGAAGAAGAAGATTTGGCCAATATTATTTTTAAATATGGTGAAGAGCGTTATAGCCGCCGTATTGCCAAAGCGATTAAAGCGGCAGGATATATTGAAACTACAGCTCAATTGGCAGAAATCGTGAAAGTTGCCCACCCGAAATGGGAAAAAAATAAACATGCAGCGACACGAACTTTCCAAGCAATTCGTATTGCTATTAACAAAGAACTCGACGATATTGATATCTTCTTACCTCAAGCGGTGGATATGCTGAAACCTCAAGGCACTCTGGCAGTGATCAGTTTCCACTCTTTAGAGGATCGTTTAATTAAACAATTTATTCAAAAAGAATCTACACTTGCAGAAGACACAGGCTGGGGTTTACCACAAAAACGCGAAGATACCCGCCGCTTAAAAAAAAGTGTCACGAATTAAAGCAAGTGAAGAAGAAGTTAAAGCCAATCCACGATCTCGTAGTGCTTGGCTTCGTGTGGCAGAGCGTTTAGCTTAAAAGGCAAAGAATGAAAACCGAAGCAATCGAAAAAAACTCTGATCAATCGCAGTCAAAGAAAATCATTACATACGGCATTTTATTGCTCTTGGTTTTTGTGAGTGCGATTATGGTGGTGTTTCAAGTCTTTGAATATCGCCAAGATTATCGTCAATTGAGTACCTATATGCGTGAAAGGGATGACCTCAATGCAGAATGGGGACGTTTGCTGATCGAACAACAAACTTTTGGTGCAACAGCCCAAATTGGGACACGTGCAGTTACCCAATTACGGATGTATTCGCCTCCTATTGCACAAACCGTTGTTATTTCATTGCCACAAACTCCTGAACAGAAAAAATAGGCTGCCGGTCACATGGTTGAAAAGAGAAACAAACAAACTCCGCGTAAAAAACAGCAGTCTGTTACTGGTCGTACAGCCATTTCGGTGGAGATGTGGCGCTATCACTTGATGTGGGCGGTGGTTTTACTGTGCTTTATTGCATTGGTCGGGCGGGCTTTTTATGTACAAATCATCAATAAAGACTTTTTACAAAATAAAGCCAATGCCAAAATTTTAAGAACTGAAACCTTAAAAGCCATGCGCGGTGTAATCTATGACCGTCACGGCGTTCCTTTAGCCATTAGTACTCCGATCATGAAAATCGTGATCGATCCACGTGATTATTTTGACAATAAAAAACTCTTTGAAGAAATTACGGCCGAATTGGCTAAAGATCCAAACAATCGTAAGTTAAAACGTCAATTACCAGATAAAAATCTGAATTTAGATGAACTCGCTGATGCTGTAGGGATGGATCGTGCTGAACTGAGACGCAAAATGAATGAGCGTCCACGTTCACGTTATTTAGTTTTAAAGAAAGAAGTGCCACCACAACAAGCTGAATTGATCATGAAACGTGACTTTCAGGGAGTATATACCGAGAAAAACTATAAGCGCTACTATCCACAGCCTCAGCCAAACTCACAAATTATTGGTTTAACCAATAGTGAGGGTATGGGCATCGAAGGTTTAGAGATGCAATTGAATGAACGTCTTGCAGGCGTAGATGGTGCGCAGCAAATTGTCCGAGATAAAAAAGGCAACCGCGTTAAAGACCCTGAGATCGTGAAAGAGGTTGAGTCGGGTGAAAATATCACGCTGAGTATTGATTCACGTTTGCAATACATTATGTATCGTGAGTTGACTGCAGCCGGCGTAGCCAATAACGCACGTTCTGCAACCGCGATTGCCGTGGATGTCAAAACAGGTGAAATTTTAGCGATGACGTCTTGGCCGTCTTACAACCCGAATGATAAAAAAGGTGTCTTAAATAAAGATGCTATGCGTAACCGTGGTGCGATTGACTCCTTTGAGCCAGGTTCAACCATGAAGCCATTGACCGTGGCAATGGCATTGGAAAGCGGTAAATACACGGCAAATACCGTTGTAAATACCACACCCGGTTCTATGCGTGTAGGGAATCATACTATCCGAGATACGCATAACTATGGCCCTCTGACTTTGGGCGGCATTATTCAAAAATCGTCTAACGTCGGTGTGGCAAAAATCGCTTTATCTCTCCCTTATGAAACATTACCAACGTTCTATCAACGTCTTGGCTTTGGTCAACGTTCAGCGGTGAAATTCCCCGGCGAAAGTGCTGGTCTGATTTTGCCGAAGAGTAAATGGAATGTGTCAGAAGTAGCGACCATGGCTTATGGTTATGGTTTGAACGCTACAGTGCTTCAACTGGCTGATGCTTATGCCATGATTGCCAATAAGGGCGTCAAAATGCCACTGAGCTTGTACAAGCTTGAGGAAAAGCCGAAAGGTGAGCAGATGGTTGACCCTAAAATTGCTGATCAAGTGCTTTTAATGATGGAAGCAGTGACCTTGCCGGGTGGTACGGCACGTCAAGCCAATATTCCGGGTTATCGCGTGGCGGGTAAAACTGGTACAGCACATAAATTACGTGCAGACCGTAAAGGCTATTCGACTTCAGAATATCGAGCACTCTTTGCCGGTGTTGCACCAGTGAGTGATCCACGTTTGGCCATGATTGTTGTAGTGGAAAACCCGACAGGTCAGTATTACGGTGGTCTGGTGGCTGCACCAGTTTTCGCTCGTGTAATGCAAGAATCTTTACGTTTAATGAACGTACCATTAGATAAACCTTTAGACACTCCTAAGATCCAGTAATAGGTGATGAATGAAAATTACGTTTCAAGATCTATACACCGTTGAACAGCCCGCTGAATGGATGTCGCAATCCTTTCAGGGCTTCAATCTGGATAGTCGCAAAGTTACAGCAGGGCAAATATTTATTGCCCTGACTTCGTTTTCGCAACCTGAAAAAACAGCACAATTTGCAGGTGCAGCGTTAGAGAATGGCGCGTTGGCTGTCATTTCAGAAACTGATTTGGGCTTGGATCAAAGTGTCGTGATCGCGGATGTGCGTCAATTGATGGGGCAGTGGCAAAAGCAATATTTACTGGCGACTCAACCAGCTCAAGCTGCACGGATTTTGGCTGTGACGGGTACCAATGGTAAAACCACGATCTCACGCTTAATCGCTGAATTACTCATGCTGCAAGGCAAAAAATGTGCAGTGATGGGAACCACTGGAAACGGGATTTTACCGAATTTAGAAGCCTCATCTCACACTACTTTAGATGCGTTACATATGCAAAATGCATTGCATGCCTATGCGCTTGAGGGTGCAGAGTTTGCTGCCATAGAGGCAAGTTCGCACGGATTAGAACAAGGTCGATTAAATGGCTGTGCAATTGAAATTGCCGCTTATAGCAATTTAAGTCGTGACCATTTGGATTATCATAAAACCCTTGAAGCCTATGCTGAAGCGAAATCACGTTTGTTTCAGTTTCCATCGCTCAAAGTTGCAGTCATCAATCTCGATGATGAACATGCAGAAGTGATGCTGAATGCCGCACGCCAAAACCCGGCTCAGCCTAAAATTTTGACTTATTCAACGCGTCAGGCTGCGGATTATCAAGTGACGGATATTCAATACAGCTTAACGGGCGCACAATTTAAATTGCGTACTGCTCAAGCTGAATTTGTGGTGCAAAGTCCATTATTGGGACACTTCAATATTGAAAATATTGTGGCGAGCTTAATTTCAGCGGAGCAAGCGGGTTTTGACTTATCTGCCTTGATCGCAACTGCGCCCGAGTTAAAAGGTGCACCGGGTCGTATGCAAGTGATTCGTGATGATGAACGCCTGTTCGTGGTGGATTATGCACATACACCAGATGCTTTAGTTCAAGTGTTACAGACCTTAAAACGTCATGTATCGCAACAGTTATGGGCGGTGTTTGGCTGTGGTGGTGATCGTGACCGTGGTAAGCGTCCATTGATGACACAAGCGGCATTAAACCATGCAGATGTTGCGTTGATTACCTCGGATAATCCACGTACTGAAAACCCAGAACAAATTTTTGCAGATATGAAGGCTGGTATTGATTTTACTGGAAAAACTGTCCATGAAATCCATGACCGCCGTGAAGCGATTAAATTCGCAGTCAACCATGCCCAAGCGGGTGATATTGTGGTGATTGCTGGTAAAGGCCATGAAAACTATCAAGAAATTGATGGTGTTCGACATTGGTTTGATGATGTGGTGGAAGTGAAATCAGCGATTGATTCACAACATCACAACACTGACTCGGCTTATCCAGCGCAATAGGAAACAGATATGCATACTTCAACGACCAGTACGGTTCCGTTAGAACCATGGACTGCCGAACAGTTGGTTCAAGCGACACAAGGTCACTGGCATAACAATCAAGCGCCGACAGGTTCTGTAAAACGAATTTTGACCGACTCACGTCATGCAGAGCAAGGTGACGCTTTTCTTGCCCTGAAAGGTGAACGCTTTGATGCGCATGACTTCCTTGCTCAAGTGGCTGAAAGGGGTTGTGAAATTGCCATTGTCAGTCATCCTGTCGATGTGGATATTTATCAGTTGGTGGTTGCAGATACACGTTTGGCGCTTGGACATTTGGGTGCATTTCGTCGTGCCCAAAACCCAGCTTTAAAAGTCATTGCCTTGACAGGAAGCAGTGGTAAAACCACAACCAAAGAGATGCTCGGGAGTATCCTTTCTCGTCTTGCACCAACATTAATTACGCGCGGTAATTTAAATAATGACCTTGGCGTACCGATGATGTTACTTGAGTTGCGTCTAGAACATCAGTATGCCGTGATGGAGCTTGGTGCCAGTCATAAGGGCGAAATTGATTACACCTCAAATTTGGTACAGCCTCAGGTTGCCGGTATTTTAAATATTGGCACTGCTCATATGGGTGAATTTGGTGGGCGTGATGGCATTTGTCGTGCCAAGTCTGAAATTTATGCACATATAGCGAAAACAGGAACTTCGATTGTTCCTGCGGCAGATGATTTTACAGATGCCATTCGTCAAGCGGTGCAAACTGAGCAAGTAATGAGTTTTGGTCAGGGCGGGGATGTCTTTGCGACTGAGACGGAGCTTCAGGCTCAATCTTCACGTTTTATCTTAAATACGCCACAAGGTGCACGTCCTGTTCAACTGCCATTTGCTGGTGAACATAATGTGCAAAATGCCACTGCAGCCGCAGCTTTCGCGTTGTCGATTGGCGTGAGTTTAGATGACATCGTTGTGGGTCTTGAACATGCAACTGGTGCCAAAGGTCGTCTAAACTTTATTCAACACAAAGATTACTTGTTTATTGACGATACTTACAATGCAAATCCAACCTCAATGCGTGCTGCTGCTGATGTACTTGCGCAGCAAGATGGCATCAAAGTCATGGTCATTGGGGATATTGGTGAGTTAGGTTCATCTGCTGCACAGCAGCACTACATGTTGGGACGTGATCTTGTCTCACACTCTGGTCTTCAATTTGTCGTTGCTGTCGGTGAGTTTTCACCTGCTGTGCAAGAAGGCGCGCGCAGTACACAATATGGTAAAAAATTACAGGCCTTTCTTACTCAAGAACAGGCTTTACCGTTATTAATTAGTCTAGTCAAAACACATCAGCCTCAGTCCATGAGTTTCCTGTTTAAAGGTTCTCGTTATACCCACATGGAAACTTTGATGGCTGAATTGATGGAGAAACTTTAATGCTGTTATGGTTATTTGAGCAGCTTGCGGGTTATCACAGCTCGTTTCAGGTTGTTCGTTATTTAACGCTTCGTTCGCTACTCAGTGTCTTAACGGCATTGGCCATTGGTCTGTTGCTTGGACCTGTGATGATCCGCAAATTGCAAGCTCTCAAATATGGTCAGGCAGTCAGTTCATTTGCACCTGAAAATCATGCCAAAAAAATGGGCACACCGACTATGGGCGGTGTGTTGATTTTACTGTCTATTGGGATTTCAACCTTACTTTGGGCCGATCTTTCAAACCCTTATGTATGGATTGTACTTGTCGTGATGGTGATCTTTGGTGCTGTGGGTTGGGCCGATGACTGGATTAAAATCCGTTATAAAGACAATGCCGGTCTACCTGCGAAGAAGAAATTCTTTTGGACTTCTGTGGCATCGTTAGGCGCCGGTATTGCACTTTATGTGATTGCGACACAGCAAGCAAACCCAGTACATACCTCAAATATGTTGGATCTGCTGATTCCATTCTTTAAAGAAATTAGCATTCCATTGTCTATTATTCCACTCGGTATTGGCTTTATTGTCTTTACTTATTTGGTGATTAACGGCGCATCTAATGCTGTGAACTTAACCGATGGTTTAGATGGCCTAGCAATTATGCCAATTGTTCTGGTTGCCGCTGGTTTAGGTGTGTTTGCTTATCTGGCTGGTGATGTTCGTTTTGCCGATTATTTACATATCCCTTATGTGAAATACGCATCTGAACTTGTCGTGATCTGTGCGGCAATGATCGGTGCTGGTTTGGCATTCTTATGGTTTAACGCGCATCCAGCTCAAGTGTTTATGGGTGATGTCGGGGCCTTATCTCTAGGTGCGATGCTCGGTACGATCGCAGTCATGGTTCGTCAAGAAATCGTTTTTGCCATTATGGGCGGTGTCTTTGTGGTTGAAGCTATTTCTGTTTTCTTGCAAATTGGCTCACTGCGTATGCGGAACAAGCGTGTATTCTTAATGGCACCGCTGCACCATCACTATGAGAAAAAGGGATGGCGTGAAACTCAGGTGGTGATTCGTTTTTGGATTATCACAATTATGCTGGTAGTTTTGGGTCTAATGACTTTAAAATTACGTTAAGCAAATAAATAAACGAAACCGGCATTTGCTCCCACAGATGCCGGTTTTTTTATTTCAAAAATATAGTGGAGTAAATGATGAACCTGTTGATGTGTCCTGTATGCCGTGAAGCATTGAAACTCACAGAGCGGACATGGCGCTGTGAAAATAATCATAGCTATGATGTTGCAAAACAAGGCTATGTCAATTTACATGTGGTTCAACATAAACACAGTAAAAACCCGGGTGATACGCCTGAATCTGTACAGGCGCGTCGAGCATTTTTAAGTGCAGGTCACTATGCACCTTTGCAACAGGCAGTGGTGGCTTTGATTCAAAAATTACGGGTTGAAAACTTATTGGATATTGGCTGTGGTGAAGGCTATTACACCGATGCGATGCAAGCTGAAGTACTACAATGTGTGGGCGTCGATATTGCTAAAAATGCTGTGCAAGTCGCCGCTAAACTGAATAAACAGGTGACTTGGGTGGTTGGGACAGGGGCAACCTTACCTGTATTAGATCATTCGATTGACTTGTGTACGAGTTTATTTAGTCCTATTCCTCAAGAAGAAATCCTTCGGGTGTTAAAGCCTGAAGGGCACTTGATGGTGGTTACACCTGCGCCAGAGCATCTTTATGCAATGCGTGAAGCCCTGTTTGAAGAAGTAAAACTACATGAACCGCATAAATTTGTGGAACAACTGGCGAATGATTTTGAATTGGAAAGTGAGCAAGTGGTACAAGCGAAAATGTCACTTTCTCAGCAGGATCTCAAAAACTTAATTGCAATGACGCCTTATGCCTATAAAGTCAAAGCTGAGCGTCGAGAAGCTCTAGAAAAAAATGAACAATTTGAGTTGCAAGCGCAGTATCAAATTTATCTCTTTAAAAAGAAATAATGCATTGGCAGTGATAAAAAAAGCCCTCGTTTGAGGGCTTTTTTTATGCAGCTTATTTACTGAACTTGATCGATGAGATGATCAAGTGCGTCAGTTTTATGCTCTGTACCTTGTGGTTTAGGCTGCATTGGTGGTGGCGCAGTTCGAGTAGGTGCAAGATTGGTTTCAGCAGCCCCTGGAATATCTTCAAAATCATTTTGCGTAGCCTGTGGTTTTGGTACAACAGGAGCAGGACGATACAGCGGTTGAGCCATCGGCGGCGTTGCTGCACGATCTTGTTCAGGTTGACCTTGAGTCGCTTTAGCTGAATTGCGATTGATTGGATTTTTGGCATGAGTGTCTAAACGCACCCAAGCTTCAGGTGTGCCTTTGAGTGATTTCGCCATAAAATCTGACCAAATCGGCAGAGCTGCAACACCACCATATTCACGACGACCTAAGGTAGAGGGTTGATCAAAACCGACCCAAGCCACAGTGACTAATTTTCCATTAAATCCAGCAAACCACGCGTCTTTTGCATCATTGGTTGTACCGGTTTTACCACCTAAATCACCGCGACCAATTTTTAATGCCGCACGACCTGTACCGTGTTGGATCACGTCACGCAAGATGTTCGCCATATCAAAGGCCGAACTTGACTTCAAAATTCGCTGAGCTTGTTTATAGTTTGCTGCTTCAGTATCTGAAATTTTCGATTCAGCAGGTTTATTATCCTGATTAGTGACTTCAATCACTTCATCATCCGGCGTGGTCGGATCTGCTGATTCAACTTCGTCTTTTTGATTGATACATTGAATACATGCATATTCAGGATTGGCTTGATAAATCACTTTGCCATAAGCATCTTCAATACGGCTAATAAAGTGCGGTTGAATACGATATCCACCGTTGGCAAATGTCGCATAACCTGTCGCCATTTGAATCGGCAACACCTGTGGGGTACCTAAAGCAATGGTGTAGTTACGTGGAATTTGGTTTTCTTGTAAGCCAAAATCCATAAATAGTTGGCGAGTACGTTCAATCCCAACGACTTGTAATAAGCGAACAGAGACCGTGTTACGTGATAAATAGAGGGCACGGCGTAGAGGAATCATCCCTAAATACCGACCGTCAGAGTTTTTAGGCGTCCACTTGCCAATCGTAATTGGATTGTCATTGACCATGGAGTATGGAGTCATACCGCGTTCAAGTGCTAAAGCATAAACAAAGGGTTTAATGGTTGAACCCGGCTGACGCCAGCCTTGTAGGGCACGGTTAAATTTAGATTGATAAAAATTATAACCACCGACAATGGCTTCAATGCCACCATTATTGGGGTTGAGTGCGATCAATTGACCTTGCGCTTTTGGAATTTGCACCAAAGCCCATGAGCTTTTATCAGCATTCGGACGTAGGCGAATAATATCTTTTACTTTAACAATTTGTGAGGCTTTGCTTGGCGCATTGCCTACACTATTGGCATTGCGATAGGGACGTGCCCAAGACAGACCTGACCATGGAACAGTCACACTACTGCCGTCTTGCATCAACACTTCGATGCTGGTGTTGTTGACTTTAGTGACTTCGGCAGGATAAGTGTTAGCATATGGAATAAAGTTTTTTAATGGCTCATCATGTGCTTCTGCACCACGCCAACCATGTCGTCTATCGTAAGCTTCAAGACCATCTTGCACAGCTTGCTCAGCATAGGCTTGGCGTTGGTTGTTGATGGTGGTATAGACTTTATAGCCAGAATCTGTTGCTTGTTCGCCAAACTTTTCTACGAGCTCAGAGCGAACCATTTCCCCGACATAGGGGAATTTGTTGCTGACTCCGCGGTCAGGCATATCGAGATTAATTGGCTCAGCAATTGCTTCTTGATATTCCGATTGATTGATATAACCCAATTGCAACATACGTCCTAAAATCCAATTACGACGCTCTAAAGCACGTTTTGGATTGGCTACAGGATTATATTTTGATGGTGCTTTGGGTAGGCCTGAAATCATTGCCATTTGAGCCAAGCTCAAATCTTGCAAGCTCTTGTTATAATAAGTTTTTGCAGCTGCTGCGATCCCGTATGCATTTTTGCCCAAAAAGATTTTGTTAACATACAGCGTTAAAATTTCTTCCTTACTTAGATTTTGTTCAATTTTTCGAGCAAGGAAAACTTCGGTTAGTTTACGTTTTAAAGTACGCTCTGGAGTCAGATAATAGTTTTTTGCAACCTGCATGGTAATGGTTGAACCACCCGTTTGCACATCTGAGCCTGTAATACTTTCACTGACGGCACGCCCCAATCCTTTGAAACTAATTCCGCTGTGTTCAAAGAACGAAGAATCTTCCGCAGCTAAAAAGCCATGAATGAAATGAGACGGGATTTGGTCGTACTCTACAGGAACCGAAAGTTTGCCACCATATTCTGCAATCAGCTCATTATCAGCACTATAAACTTGCAATGGTTTTAATAATGGAGCCTTTTTTAAGATGGACATTTCAGGCAAAGACGGGGCAATATAGAGATACATGCCATAGAAACCCATTGGAATTGCGACCAAAATAATAATAATGGCCAAAAAAAATGGATGAACAAGGCCTGAACAAGATAGCTTTTTCATAACAAGTAAGTTTTAATAAGAGCTAATGGCAAACTAATTGGTGGTCAGTATATCCTTTCGATATACGGATTGTTAGATGAGTTATTGTATCTGTATAAAATTATAGACCAATGCTAATTAGTGGGTTAATTTTTTTGGGGATAAAAAAATAATAGGAATTATATTGTGCTCAGGTTATATCGTAAGCCAAATAAGGGGTTAATAGGAGTAGATATTAGTTCGACTTCTGTTAAGGTTTTGGAACTTTCTGTAAAAAGTGGACGGTATTGGGTAGAAAGCTATGCTTTGGTCCCATTACCAGAAGGAAGTGTTGTTGAAAAGAACATATTGAATCCGGAAGCTGTCGGTGACTGTTTAGAGCGCGCAATTAATTTGGCCAATACACAGACCACTAATGCAGCTTTAGCGGTTCCAACATCGATGGTGATTACCAAAATCATCGAAATGGACGCAGATATGAACGATGACGAACGTGAAATTCAGATTCGTGATGATGCTGAGCAATATATTCCGTTCCCACTTGATGAAGCGAGCCTTGATTTTGAGGTCTTGCCGGATCGTCTATCTAATCCAAATCGTGTCAATGTTCTACTTGTCGCTACGCGTATTGAAAATGTTGAAGCACGTGCAGAAGTCATTCAGCTTGCTGGTCTGACACCAAAAATTGGCGATGTAGAAAGCTTTGCAATTGAAAATGCATTTAAAGTTTTCTCAGATACTTTGCCAATGGGTGTAAATACCGTGGGTATTTTAGATATTGGTCATAGTATGACGACCTTATCTGTTATGCAGAATAACAAAGTGATTTATACCCGTGAGCAAGTGTTTGGTGGCAAGCAGTTGACACAGGAAATTCAAAATCGCTATGCATTGTCTTTCGAAGAAGCGGGTCGTGCGAAAAAAACACGTGCCTTGCCAGATGATTATGATGTTGAAGTCTTAGAACCCTTCTTAGAAGCAGTCGTTCAACAAGCAGCGCGTTCTTTACAGTTCTTCTTCTCATCTTCACAGTTCAACGAAATTGACCATATTTTATTGGCAGGGGGGAATGCCAATATTCCGGGGCTTGCAAAACTACTTCAACAAAAATTGGGTTACCGCGTCACGATTGCCAATCCATTCTTACAAATGGGTTTTTCACCTCAAATTGATATTAAAAAAATTGAAAATGATGCCTCATCACTCATGGTGGCATGCGGTCTAGCATTGAGGAGTTTTGATTAATGGCAAAAATTAACTTGCTCCCTTGGCGTGATGAGCTAAGAGAGAAACGAAAAAAAGAATTTATTGCACTTTGTATTGGGGCTTTCTTAATTGGGGTAATTGGGGTTGGTTTGACATGGTTGTACTTTGATCACAAATTAAAAGATCAAGAACAAGCGAACCAATTGATTATCAGTCATAACCAAAATTTAGATGTTCAATTAAAGTCTTTGGATGGTTTACAAGAACAGCGTAATGCCATTATTGAACGCATGAAGTTGATTCAAGGCTTACAAGGTCAACGTCCAATCGCCGTACATCTTGTAGATGAATTGGTTCGTGTGACACCTGCCAATATGTACATCACAAAATTTGAGCGTAATGGCGACAAATTTATGATCGAAGGGCGTGCGGAAAGTCCAAATACTGTTGCAGATTTACTGCGTAATTTGGAAGCGTCACCTTGGTATCGTAATGCCTTCATGAGCTCATTCCTTGTGGCTGAAGAGAAAAAAGACAAAGCGCCAACTTCTGTGGTTCCTCGTATAGAAGAATCTTATGGTGCATTTACTGTGACTGCTGATTTGGAGCAAATTGCGCAGCCGACCATTAATGATCCAGCAGCAAATGCAGGACAGTCAGCTTCATCGGCGCAAACATCTGACGCACAAACTGCAGCAACACCAACTCCGGAGGTTGCAAAATGAGTCGTGATGAATTTGAGCAATTGAATCAAGATGCTGTTGTCATTCCGAAAAAGAAAATGACCTTTGATAAGTTTGTACAGCAGTTCAATACGCTAGATCCGAATAACTATGGTGGTTGGCCAATTTCAGTCAAAATTACCTGCTGGATTTTTATCATTATCCTTGTGGCAATTTTGGGCTATTTCTTGGCGATTAAAGGCAAGATTGAAGCTATTTCAAGTGCCAATGCACAAGAACAAAATTTGTTGAATGAGTTTCGTGAAAAAGATTCAAAACTACGTAATTTGCAACAATATCAATTGCAGTTGCAGGATATGGAAGCACGTTTTAATCAACAATTAGAACAATTGCCGAAAGAAACTGAAATTCCAGGTTTGGTTGAAGATATCAACTTAACTGGTGTGAATTCTGGATTGAAATTTAAAATTATTCGTCTTGAGCCTGAAGTGAAGCAAGAATTCTTTACGGAACAACCAATTCATATTGAAGCAACTGGTGATTACCATGCCTTTGGTTCATTTGTGAGTGGTATTGCAGGGCTTTCACGGATTGTGACTTTGCATAATTTAACAATTACAGCAACTGAAAATAAAGAAAAGAATTCAGATATTCCAAAAATTGACTATGTGATTTCTGCGAAAACATATCGTTATGAAGGGAATGCTGAGCAATCATCTAATGCTGAAGCAAATAGCGCCGATGGGAAAAGCACTCAGGATAGTAAAAATAAATCTATGAATAATTCAAAGAAAAGTAAGGGGGCTAAGTAATGAAAATAACTAAGTTTACATTTGCTTCTCTTGCTGTTTTCTTTTTAGCAGGTTGTGAATCACGTATTGATGTGGTCAATCAAGAGATGGCAAATATACGCAATCAAGCGCCATTAGCGATTGAGCCTGCGCCAGATTTTGTGCCTGTCGAGACTTTTAATTATGCAGCGCATTCTTTAAAAAGTCCGTTCTTGCCAAGCTCATTGGCGGCAGAGCTTAAAATCATGGCAGGTAAGCGTGTTTATCCAAATTTGAGCCGTCAGCCTCAACCTTTGGAGAGTTATGCACTCGAAACCCTGAATATGAAGGGTAGTATGCGTAACCAATCTGGGCAAATATTAGCCTTGATTCAGACACCTGATGGTGAAGTTGAGCGTATTCAACGTGGAAGTTATATGGGGCTCAATCATGGTCGAGTGGTAAATATTACCCCGACTCAAATTGATTTGATTGAGATTATTCCGGATGGGCGAGAAGGATATGTAGAGCGTCCTAGAAGTCTCATATTAATTGGACCAGCACCTTAAGCTTAAAGGAATAAAAATGAAGAATAGTGTACAAGATTTTATTTTTGGGGATGGCAATACAATGAATCATGTGTTTCGTCAGTTTTCGATGGGGGCTGTTGCAATGGCGATGATGCAAGTTGCCAATGCTCAGGTGAGTGTAACCAATGTGGTACCAATGCAAATTCCAGGGCAAGGGACTGAAATTCGCGTGATGTTTAATGGCTTACCGCCGCAACCACAAGCTTATCAACTCGATCAACCATCACGACTGGTTTTAGACTTTGATAAAGCACAGCAAAATTTAAAACAAAGTTCAATTCCTGTTGCAACGGCTGAAGCGAGCACTGTGGATGTGAGTTCAGATGCACAACGTGCGCGCTTGACAGTAAATTTAGCCAATGCGGGTGCTTTTACCACGCGTGTTGAAGGTAATACCTTCATTCTAAAAATTAATTCTGCACAAGCTGCTAGTTCTGTTCAGCCTACAGCACAACGTCAGCAACAGGGTATCTCAAATATTGGTTTCCATCGTGGTTCTAATGGTGAGGGTCAAGTCGTTGTAGATTTACTAGGTGGAAACACACCTGTTGATGTTCAACAACAAGGCAGTAAAGTGGTGATCCGTACTTTAGGTAATAAAGTACCTGCACATTTGACTCGTCGTTTAAATGTCAATGATTTTGCAACCCCTGTTGCAACGGTTGATGCACATAATGATGGCGGCAATGGTGTAATTACCATTCAGTCGACGGGTAGCTATGAATATATGGCTTACCAAACGGATAATAAATTAACGGTGAGTTTAAAACGTCCGGAAGATAAAAATCCATTACGTCCTAAAGCCGCAAACCATTATACCGGCAAGAAGATTTCCTTAGACTTCCAAGATATTGAAGTGCGCCGTGTACTACAACTTTTGGCTGATTTCACTGAAATCAATATGGTTGCTGCTGATACGGTGCAAGGGAATATTACACTTCGCTTGAAAGATGTGCCTTGGGATCAGGCCTTAGATATCGTACTGAAAACCAAAAATTTAGATAAGCGTCGTAATGGTAATGTGATTTGGATTGCACCTGTTTCTGAATTGATCAAAGCCGAAGAAGAAGAAGCGAAAGCCTTACGCCAAAGTATTAAGTTGGCACCATTACAGACTGAATATTTAACGCTGAGCTATGCGAAAGCAGCAGATATTGAGAAACTCATTACCCAGTCTAAAACAGCAGGGAACAGTGGTTCGTCTAATAGTAATAATGCTGATGATGATCGGGGTAATTTGTTAAGTCCACGCGGAACGATTTCTGCAGATACGCGTACAAATACACTGATTATTAATGATACCGCGCAAAACATTGATCAGATTCGTAAGATGGTGGATTTGCTTGATGTATCAGTCAAGCAGGTCATGGTCGAAGCACGTATTGTAAAAGCTTCTACCGACTTTACCAAAGAAATGGGTGTGAAATGGGGTCTCTTGTCTCAAGGGATTAACCAAAATGACCATTTATTGGTGGGTGGTAGTGATACTACGCTTTGGGACTTAAAAACACCGGATGATGATGGGAAATATACGATTCAACGTCCAAGTAACTTAAACGTGGACTTAGGGGTGACTACTGCAGGTGCCAGTCGAATTGCGTTCGGCTTAATTAGTCTTTCTGATTTTATGTTGGATTTAGAGCTTTCTGCTTTACAAGCGGATGGTTATGGTGAAGTCATTTCTACACCAAAGGTACTGACAGCGGATAAACAACAAGCGAAAGTGGCTTCGGGACAAGAAATTCCATATCAAACCACAACGGGTACAGGTTCAAATGCGACTTCTTCTACCGAGTTTAAAGAAGCTTTATTAAGTTTGGATGTCACGCCTAGCATTACTCCAGATGGTAAAGTGCAAATGAAGCTGAATATCAAGAGCGACTCACCAGCAGGTTATGCACAAAATGGTGAAATCATCCTGAATAAAAATGAAATTAATACCGATGTCTTAGTCAACAATGGTGAAACTGTTGTGCTCGGCGGTATTTTTAATCAGGAAACACAAAGTAAGCAAACTAAAGTACCGTTCTTGGGGGATATTCCTTATGTAGGTCGCTTATTCCGTAAAGATATGAAAAGCGATGCAAAAAATGAGTTGCTGATTTTTGTTACTCCGCGAATTGTTAATGACAGTGTTACCAGAAATCATTAATATATTTTCAATTTAACAAAAGAAATAGGTGACTCCTTGCCAAGCAAAGAGTTTGAAACCCTACCAAATATCTATTTGGTAGGGCCAATGGGGGCAGGAAAAACAACCGTAGGGCGACATTTAGCAGAATTGTTAGGACGTGAATTTCTAGACAGTGATCATGAAATTGAACGTAAAACAGGTGCGACCATTCCTTGGATTTTTGAAAAGGAAGGGGAAAAAGGCTTTAGAAGTCGTGAAACGAATGTCATTGATGAGTTAACTGCAAAGA
This sequence comes from Acinetobacter sp. CFCC 11171, assembly GCF_003268405.1. Classification (NCBI taxonomy): domain Bacteria; kingdom Pseudomonadati; phylum Pseudomonadota; class Gammaproteobacteria; order Moraxellales; family Moraxellaceae; genus Acinetobacter; species Acinetobacter sp. CFCC 11171. The sequence goes on from NZ_LQXP01000004.1 coordinate 46,318, forward strand.
AACAACTGGTCTTGGCGACTGGCGGTGGTGCTGTGACTCAGCCCCCAAATCGTGAATTTTTAAAACAACGTGGTATTGTTGTTTATCTATATACTCCGGTGGAAATTCAGTTACAACGAACCTACCGCGACAAAAATCGCCCACTTCTTCAAGTGGAAAATCCAGAGCAAAAGCTACGAGATTTATTGGCTGCCCGTGATCCTCTTTATCGTGAAGTCGCGCACTATATTATTGAAACCAATCAAGGTGCCGCGAGAGATCTTGCGCAAAAAATTTTTAATTTAATTGTTTCACAAAATATATCTCGTTAGAAAAGGTTAAATTCATGCAAACCTTACATGTTGAACTCGGTGATCGTCGCTACCCTATTTTTATTGGGAGTGACCTTAATCCACAAACTTTACTTGAGCCTTATATTCAGGGTAAACAAGTAATGATTGTTTCTAATACCACAGTGGCCCCGCTCTATTTAAAACATTATGTAGAAGCAATTGAGGCATTAGGGAAAACTGTTGCGACATGTATTTTGCCTGATGGTGAAAAGTATAAAAATTTAGACCATTTGAATTTAATTTTTGATGCCTTGCTTGAAGAAGGCTTTAACCGCGATTGTACGGTTTTGGCATTAGGTGGTGGTGTTATTGGAGATATGACCGGTTTTGCCTCTGCATGCTATCAACGCGGTGTGTATTTTATTCAAGTGCCGACGACTTTACTTTCTCAAGTGGATTCAAGTGTTGGTGGAAAAACCGGGATTAACCATCCACTGGGTAAAAACATGATTGGTGCCTTCCAGCAACCCCAAGTGGTCCTTGCAGATATGGCGCAATTAAAAACTTTGCCAGCGCGTGAACTTTCTGCAGGTTTGGCCGAAGTGATCAAATATGCGTTGTTGGGTGATGTTGAATTCTTGACTTGGCTTGAACAACATATGGATGCATTGGTTGCAGGTGATGCAACCTTGTTGGCTGAAGCAGTATATCGTTCATGTGCCCATAAAGCGCGTATTGTGGCCAACGACGAAAAAGAACAAGGCGAACGTGCATTATTAAACCTGGGTCATACCTTTGGTCATGCGATTGAATCATACTTAGGATATGGTGAATGGTTGCATGGTGAAGCTGTTGCAACTGGTATGGTGATGGCTGCAGATTTGTCCCATCGTATGGGCTGGATCACTGCTGAAGATTTAGAACGTACAAAAAAAATCATTTTACGTGCACAATTACCGATAGTTTGCCCTAAAATTCCGCTAGAAGAATTTTTGGCGTATATGTCCCACGATAAAAAAGTATTGAATGGGCAATTACGACTTATTTTACTGAAATCATTAGGTCAGGCCATCATCACCAAAGAGTTTGATGTTGAGTTAATGAAACAGACAATTTTGGCAAATCAGGCAGAGTAGGTACATCATGGCAGCGCGCAGTCTCAATGGCAAAAAGTTCATCACTACGCATGGTTGGTGGGTGGAGCTGTGTGTCTGTTCGCTGCATTGGTTTTCTGGGCGATTACAGATTCCAAAGAATTGGTGGAAGTTGAAAAACAAGCTGAAACCGAAGTGGATTTGCAAATTCAGCCCGAGAAAGTCGCAGCAATGTCCCATCTTGGTGCATTAAATGAAGAAGTGCGTCCACTTGATATGACAACCCGTGTGGTTGCTACAGCTCAACATGAGCCAGAATTTCGCGGCACTAAATTTATTAATGACTCTGCCAAGCTTTATGGTGTTGAATTATTTCGGGTTTCTGAAGAAGATATTTTAAAAAGCTTCTTACGCAAGCAGCCTGAGCGTCACAAATTTATTTATCTACGTCTTTCTGGTGAAGACCATCCTGAGCAATACGTCATTTTAACTGGACCATATTCGTCGCAAAATGATGCCAAAGCTGCAATGTCGAGCCTCAACATTGCTTTGCCTGCATCAATCAAACCTGAAGTTGTGGAATTTAAACAATATCAAGCATATGTGAATGATTTGGGCACGGAAGAAATGTCGTCGAGTCAAAAGTTATATGCTGTTAAATTAAAATCTGTGCCTTTACCGAAAATTGATGAAGCTCAAATCGCCGCACGAAAAGCAGCGGCTGCAGCGACGGTAACAACACCAACTAATGCAACGACAAGTACTACGGTGACTCGTCGTGATGCGGAAGGGAATGTGATTGATGTGCAAAAATCACAAAGTAGTGTAGATGCACCACGTCCAAAACCTGCACCGCTAGAACAAGAAGTAACCGATCCATTTAATTAGTTCTAAAATAGCGCAAGACCTCTTAGGAAAAGTCTAAACTGCACAGAAAAAGTGCATAAAATAAAAAAAGAACAATTTGAATTATTTGTTATAACTAAAAAATGCTTGTAATCAGCCATCTTAGGAGAAAATGCATCAAGTTGGCATATAAATTGCTTAATTGGTGCGTAAATTGAACTTTTCTCCCTGTTTTGGCGCGAAAATGATTCGATAAAAGTGCGAAGTCATTAATCCAGTCGTTATCCCTGATCTGAACTGCAAAAGCAGAAAATTTGACTTTTATTCATGCATCTAAGATGAATTCGGTTTATCTTAAGGGTGTGAATAAGAAATAATTTTGCTCGACAGAACAATTCATGTGAGTAAGTTAAGACGAATCGCAACAAGAAATTAGTTTGTTAAGTGCTCGAAAGAGCTGTAAAGAAAAGAAGGGTACGCTATGCACATGCCATCGCCTAATACTGTAGCTCCCGCTCAAGGTTTATACCAACCGGATGAGTTTAAAGATAACTGTGGTTTCGGTTTAATCGCCCATATGCAGGGTGATGCAAGCCATGATCTCGTCAAAACCGCAATGCATAGTTTAAGTTGTATGACCCACCGTGGTGGTATTGCCGCAGATGGCAAAACCGGTGACGGCTGTGGTCTACTCCTTGCTATGCCAAAAGAATTTTTCCGTGAAGAAGCGAAAAAACTCAGTGACATTACATTGAGTGAAATCTTTGCTGTGGGTACGGTATTTCTAAATCTAGACCCTGCATTAGCCGCACATGCAAAACAAATTTTAACCAAAGAAATCGAAGACGAAGGCTGTAAAGTCATCGCTTGGCGTGTTGTGCCAACCAATAACGATGCGTTGGGTTCTATCGCGATGCAGTCATTGCCTGCATTTGAACAAATTATCGTGAATTGCCCAATGGGTGTTTCAGAGGTTGAATTCAACCGTAAGTTAGTGATGGCACGCCGTCGTGCAGAACAACAGCTGACTGCTGACCCATACTTCTATGTAACCACTTTATGCTCAACTGTGATCAGCTATAAAGGTTTGATGATGCCAGCAGCGATTGCTGACTTCTATACCGATCTTGCTGATGAGCGTTTAAAGTCACACATCGTAGTATTCCATCAGCGTTTCTCAACCAATACCTTGCCTCGTTGGCCTTTGGCACAGCCGTTCCGTTACTTGGCGCACAATGGTGAAATTAACACCATTACCGCAAACCGTAACTGGGCGATGGCGCGTACACCAAAATTTGAAAACCCATTATTGCCAGGTTTAACTGAGCTGAATCCAATCGTAAACCGTACAGGTTCGGATTCTTCAAGCTTAGACAATATGCTGGAAATCCTTGTCGGCGGCGGTATGGACTTGTTCCGTGCGCTGCGCATGTTGGTTCCGCCAGCTTGGCAAAATGTTGAAACTTTAGATGCGGATTTACGTGCATTCTATGAATTCAACTCGAAACATATGGAAGCTTGGGATGGTCCAGCAGGTCTGGTAATTCAAGATGGTCGTCATGCAATTTGTATGCTTGACCGTAATGGTTTACGTCCAGCACGTTGGGTGATTACCAAAAATGGTTACATCACCTTGGCATCAGAAATTGGTGTTTGGGGTTATGAACCTGAAGACGTTGTGTCTAAAGGTCGTGTCGGTCCGGGTCAAATTTTGGTAATCGATACCTTTACTGGCAAAATGCTCGATACTCAAGATGTGAGTAATCACCTCAAACGTATGCGTCCGTACCGTCAGTGGTTACGTGAAAACTCAGTACGTGTACAAGGCAGTCCAGAGCTGGAAGAATATTTATGTGAACAAGGTTTGAAAGGCGATGACCTGAAAGCTTCACAAAAAATGTTCATGGTGACATTTGAAGAGCGTGACCAATTGCTTCGCCCAATCGCTGAAAGCGGTCAGGAAGCCGTGGGTTCAATGGGTGACGATACGCCAATGGCAGTATTGTCTCGTCAAGTGCGCCATGTGTCTGACTACTTCCGTCAGCAGTTCGCTCAGGTTACGAATCCGCCAATCGATCCATTACGTGAATCGATCGTAATGTCGTTAGAGACATGTCTCGGCCGTGAACAAAATGTATTTGAACAAGGTCCAGAGCATGCAGATCGTCTGATCATTTCAAGCCCTGTATTGTCAAATTCGAAAATGCATCAAATTCGTACCCTTGGTCGTAAAGGTTATGAAATTGCAGACATCGACCTGAACTATGCAGAAGATGAAGGCTTAGAAGCTGCTATCGCGCGTATTTGTGAAGAATCAGCACAAGCGATTCGCGATGGAAAAACATTACTTGTATTGTCTGATAAGAAAATCCGTCAAGGTTTCTTACCTGCAAATGCATTGATGGCAACTGGCGCGGTTCACCACTATTTAATCAATGTAGGTCTACGTACAGATGCCAACATCATTGTCGAAACTGGTTTGGCGCGTGATGCGCATCAGTTTGCGGTGATTCTTGGTTTCGGTGCGACTGCGATCTATCCATACTTGGCTTATGACGTGATCAATGACTTGATCGCGAAAGGTGAGTTATTGGGTGATCCAATTCATGCGCAAGCTAACTTCCGTAAAGGCATTGAGAAAGGCTTATTGAAAGTCCTTTCTAAGATGGGTATTTCTACTGTTGCCTCTTACCGTGGCGGTCAGTTGTTTGAAGCGGTCGGCCTTTCTGATGAAGTGGTTGCTAAATGCTTCACTGGCGTACCGAGCCGTATTAAAGGTGCAACATTCTCTGATCTAGAAAATGACTTGAAAAAATTGGCAGATTTGGCGTGGAAATCACGTAAGCCAATCGATCAAGGCGGTATGCTGAAATTTGTATTCGGTAAGGAATATCACGCCTTTAACCCAGACGTGATCAATGCGCTGCATAAATCTGTGCGTTCTGGTAATTATGCGGACTTTAAAGAATACGCAGAGCTAGTGAATAACCGTCCAATCGCGACGATTCGTGACTTATTCAAGCTGAAAACAGATCAATCGATTGCACTCGATCAAGTTGAATCCGTTGAAGAAATTCTGCCACGTTTTGACTCGGCAGGGATGTCTTTAGGCGCATTATCGCCTGAAGCACACGAAGCCATTGCAATCGCTATGAATACTATTGGTGGTCGCTCGAACTCAGGTGAGGGCGGCGAAGACCCAGCGCGTTACGGCACTATTCGTAACTCGAAAATCAAACAAATTGCATCTGGCCGTTTTGGTGTGACCCCTGCATATCTAACTTCTGCAGAAGTCCTTCAAATTAAAGTGGCACAAGGTGCAAAACCAGGTGAAGGTGGTCAGTTGCCGGGCGGTAAAGTGAATGGCTTAATTGCACGTTTACGTTACTCAGTACCGGGTGTGACATTAATTTCTCCGCCGCCGCATCACGACATCTACTCAATCGAAGATTTATCACAGTTAATTTTCGATTTAAAACAGGTTAACCCACAGGCGATGGTGTCCGTTAAGCTGGTTTCTGAGCCGGGTGTTGGTACGATTGCGGCAGGTGTAGCAAAAGCATATGCAGACTTCATTACCATTTCTGGTTATGACGGTGGTACAGCGGCTTCTCCACTTTCTTCAATTCACCATGCAGGTTCTCCATGGGAGCTTGGTCTATCTGAGGCGCATCAGGCGCTACGTGTGAATGACCTGCGTGGCAAAGTCCGTGTACAAACTGATGGTGGCTTGAAAACAGGTCTAGATGTTGTGAAAGCAGCGATTCTTGGGGCTGAAAGTTTCGGTTTTGGTTCTACACCGATGATCGCATTGGGTTGTAAATACCTGCGTATTTGCCATTTAAACAACTGTGCGACCGGTGTTGCAACACAGCAAGATCATTTACGTCAGGAACACTATATCGGTGAGCCTGAAATGCTGATCAACTTCTTCCACTTTATTGCGGAAGAAACGCGTGAATGGCTGGCAGCGCTAGGCGTTGCAAGTCTGAAAGATTTGATTGGCCGTACAGATTTACTGGAAATGCTTCCGGGTGAAACTGAAAAACATGCACACCTTGATTTGAGTGCATTGCTCCAATCGCATCCTGCGGCTGAAGGCAAAGCACAGTACTGTGAAGTACAAGGCAATGCACCATTCGATAAAGGCTTATTGGCTGAGAAAATGGTAGCTGAAATGCTGCCAGCGATTGAAGCAGGCACAGGCGGTGAATACGGTTTCACTATTGGTAACTGTGACCGTTCAATTGGCGCGCGTATTTCGGGTGAGATTGCAAAACGTTATGGCAACCTCAGCATGGAAGCGCATCCTGTTAAAGTTAAATTAACAGGGACTGCAGGTCAGTCATTGGGTGTTTGGAACGCAGGTGGTTTACACATCAGCCTAGAGGGCGATGCGAATGACTACGTGGGTAAAGGTATGGCGGGCGGTCGTATCTCAATCTTCCCACCGAAAGGTTCACCGTTCCAAACGCAAAATACTGCGATTATTGGTAACACCTGTTTGTATGGTGCAACAGGCGGTAAATTGTTTGCTGCAGGTACAGCAGGCGAGCGTTTTGCTGTACGTAACTCAGGTGCGTTTGCCGTGATTGAAGGTGCAGGCGACCACTGCTGTGAATACATGACGGGTGGTATCGTGACTGTATTGGGTAAAGTGGGTCATAACTTTGGTGCGGGTATGACAGGCGGTTTCGCTTATGTGCTCGACCTGGACAATGACTTTGTTGACCATTACAACCACGAACTGATTGAATTGAACCGTATCTCTACAGAATCGATGGAAGAACACAAAGAGTTCTTGTGCCGTATCTTAGATGAACATATTAAAGAAACAGGTAGTGCTTGGGCGTATAAGATCCGCAACGAGTTTGACTTCTATAGCCGCAAATTCTGGCTTGTGAAACCAAAAGCTGCTAATTTGCAGACTTTGTTGAAAACAACTCAAGCTGATCCACAATAATTCCACTACTGCAGATTTGATAGGCAGGTGTAAGTGCAAACATGCTTACACCTACCCACGGAGAGAGACATGGCAGAGCGCCTAAATAATGACTTTCAGTTCCTGGATGTAGCACGCCAAGATCCAGAGAAAAAAGATCTAGTTGTCCGCAAAGCAGAATTTGTGGAAATCTATAAACCGTTTACAGCTGAAGTTGCAAAAAACCAAACACACCGCTGCTTAGGTTGCGGTAACCCGTATTGTGAATGGAAATGTCCAGTACATAACTACATTCCAAACTGGTTAAAACTGATTGCAGAAGGTCGCATTTTCCAAGCGGCAGAATTGTGTCATCAAACCAACACCTTGCCTGAAGTTTGTGGTCGTGTGTGCCCGCAAGACCGTTTATGTGAAGGCGCGTGTACGCTAAATGACGGCTTTGGTGCAGTCACCATTGGTAATGCTGAAAAATACATTAACGATACGGCATTTGCATTGGGCTGGCGTCCAGATATGTCACACGTTAAGTGGACAGACAAGAAAGTTGCGATTATTGGTGCAGGCCCTGCTGGCCTTGGCTGTGCAGATATTCTTGTACGTAATGGTGTGAAGCCAGTTGTATTCGACAAACGCCCTGAAATTGGTGGTTTGCTGACATTTGGTATTCCAGAATTCAAAATGGAAAAAGATGTGATGAAACGTCGCCGTGAGATTTTCTCTGGCATGGGCGTTGAATTCCGTCTAAATACTGAAATTGGTACAGATGTGACCATTGATCAGCTTTTGGCTGATTACGACGCTGTATTCATGGGTATGGGAACCTATACTTACATGAAGGGTGGTTTTGCGGGTGAAGACCTTGTTGGTGTGCATGATGCACTGGATTTCTTGATTGCCAATGTCAACCGTACGCAAGGTTGGGAAAAAGATCCATCTGAATACATCAGCATGGAAGGCAAAAAAGTGATTGTTCTCGGTGGTGGTGATACCGCGATGGACTGTAACCGTACCTCGATCCGTCAAGGTGCCGAATCCGTTGTCTGTGCCTACCGTCGTGATGAAGAAAACATGCCGGGTTCACGTCGTGAAGTGAAAAATGCGCGTGAAGAAGGTGTGGATTTCCAATTTAATCGTCAGCCGATTGAAATTGTAGGTGAAAATGGCAAAGTGACGGGTGTTAAAGTTGTGACTACACAGCTAGGTGCACCTGATAGTCGCGGTCGTCGTAGCCCTGAGCCAGTTCCAGGTTCAGAAGAAATTTTACCAGCAGATGCAGTATTGCTAGCCTTTGGTTTCCGTACAAGCCCCGCAGATTGGTTTACAACATCAAACATCAGTATGGATGGTTCAGGCCGCGTCATTGCTGCTGAACAGCAAGAATTTAAGTTCCAAACATCGAATCCGAAAATTTTTGCCGGCGGTGATATGGTACGTGGATCTGATCTTGTGGTAACCGCAATCTGGGAAGGTCGCCAAGCTGCAGAAGGTATTCTTGACTACTTAGATGTTTAAGTCATGACATGCCAGTGATTGCATTGGATTTATTCAAAAAACTCGCTTCGGCGGGTTTTTTATTTTTTGGAATTTACCTCAAATGACACGTAAATGGATTTTGCAGATAAATACGCTGAAAAGTTGTCAGACAGCGCTTTAGAATGGTGAATTATGCAAGTGTGCTAGCACATTTTGCCATGTGTGAAAGAGCTTAGGAATTACATACTGCGATCATGATCTAAATCTTAGGAAGCGAGCATGACGCAAGTGACGACACAAAAAACATATCTAAATCGTCCTAAAGCCATTGGCATTACGGTACGTCGAGCACAATTCAATCCTAAAGCGATTCGCAGGCATTATTTTGCCAACTCACCGGTGATGTCGCATTTGTTGACGGCATTGTCATCGACCTTTCCCATTGGTGAGCAATTCTTTGTGCATAGCGTGCGTAATGTACGCGATAAAGTCAGTGATGAAAAATTACAAGCTGAGATCGCAGCATTTATTGGGCAAGAAGCGATGCACTCCAAGGCTCATGCTGAATTTAATGATGCTTGGCGCAGTGAAACCTATAATTTAGATCGTTTCCAAGCATGGCTAGCACGTAAAGACAGCTATGTAAAAAACTTACATCCCAAAATACAGTTGGCAATTACCTGTGCATTTGAGCATTTTACTGCTTTGCTTGGCGGCTATATTTTAAGACATCCTGAAGTACTGAGTACTTTAGATGATGATGCAGTGAAACTTTGGGTGTGGCATGCCATTGAAGAGATTGAGCATCGTGCGGTGGCATTTGATGTATATCAGCATGTGTATGGTGATGATAAAATACGTCGCATGATTATGCGCAGTGTGACCACAGGTTTTGCAAGTCTTACGTTTTATTCTGCAACGAAGCTATTTATGCAGGATATGAAAAAAAGTTTGCCAAAGCTGGGCGGAAATATTTTCGGCGCGTATTTATTGGCAAAAATGTTTATTCAACTGACGCCAGAATATTTGTCATATTACAAAGCAGAATTCCATCCGAGTGAAATTGATTACAGTCAGTTTGTGAAATATTGGAAAGAACGCCTTGCTGATGAATATCAAATGGAAAGTTTTCAGACTGAAATTACACCGCAATTGTATAGTTAGTTCAATATGATAAAAAAAGCCCGAGTTGTGGGCTTTTTTTTCATGCTCAATATTTTTCGAGTGGATCAGTTTAATCACAAAGAAAATACATAATTCATTCGAAAAATAGGGTTAGAATGAATTTATTTAAACAATTACAAATAAATACTTGAGGTTAAGGGTTATGAATTCAATGAAAAAAAGCATGCTCGCAATCGCATTAGTCAGTACGTTGACCCTGAGTGGTTGTGGTTATAACACATTACAAGTCAAAGACGAGGCCGTTACAGCAGCATGGTCTGAGGTGCAAAACCAATATCAACGCCGTGCAGATTTGGTACCTAACCTTGTCAATGTGGTTAAAGGTTACGCGAAACATGAGGAACAAGTACTGACAGAAGTGACTCAAGCACGTGCCAATGTTGCGGGCTTAAAAGTGGATAAGGAAGTTTTGGAAGATCCAGCACTGTTCCAAAAATATCAAGAAGCTCAAGCGCAGATGACCAGCGCACTTTCTCGTTTAATTGCAGTCTCGGAAAATTATCCAGACTTAAAAGCCAATGAGCAATTCCGTGATTTACAGGTACAGCTTGAAGGCACTGAAAACAGGATCGCTGTCGCACGTAATCGCTACATTACTACGGTACAAGACTTTAATGGCTATGCACGCCAGTTCCCGCAAGTGATGACAGCTAAAGTCATCGGTATGGATACCAAGCCTAACTTTAGCGCAGAGCAAAGTGCACAAACTGCACCAAAAGTTGATTTTAATTAATTGGCATCACTGCATTGTGAGGTGGGCTGATGGTGGATTTTGAGCTAAAACATACAGGTTTGTTGTGGTTGCAGCGCATGGTTTTAGCATGCTTATTGTGTGTGGTGGGTTTCACACATGCAGAAACTGCCACCGCTACAGATGTAGATGCTGAAACAGTTGTTGTCGGTAAAATATTAAAAGATCAGCAGTCAGCTACACAAAAAGAAACAACAGCACAGCCTGAAATCAAAATTCAGCAGCCGAATATCGCCAATGATATGGCAGATGGCGAGTCGATTCGTGGCTTGCCGACCCTAAATGAACCGGTAGTTGATCAGGCAAATTTACTTTCGGCTGCTGAAAAGCAAGCCATTAGTCAGAAAATTCTACAGTTGCACGAACAAGGTAAGGCACAAATTGGTGTTGTGATTGTGCCAACCACAGGTCAAGAAGATATTTTTGATTACGCCATGCGTGTTGCAGAAAAATGGCAACTCGGTTCAGCAAAACGTGACAATGGGATATTGATGGCGATTGCTGTGAATGATCACAGAATTCAAATCCTGACGGGTTATGGGCTGGAAGGAATCATGCCCGATATCATCGTTAGTCGCATTATTCGAAATCAAATCACACCGTATTTTAAGCAAGCTCAGTATGCTCAAGGTATTGATGCTGGCTTAACGGAAATAACACGTATTTTAAATCAAGACCCTGAAGTTGCCGCTCAAGCAGCCCAAGAGCTAAAAGAACGTCAGGAACAAGCCTTACACGAGCAACAAGCCAAAGAGAAAACGTTTACAACGGTTCTCATCATTTTGGTGATTGGTATTTTTGCATCCTTTATTGTGGGTAAGCGCTTAAGTGCGTCAACTGCTGCTGTTGCAGGTACCGTTGCGGGTTTGGTCAATGGTGCAGGTCTACTCACCAGTCTGTTGATGGGGGGAGCAATTTTCTTTTTTACTGATCACTGCGATTGCACAAACCATTTTTCAAATGTTCCTTGCTGGTGGTGGGGGCGGTGGAGGCCGTAGCGGAGGTGGTGGCTTTGGTGGCGGCGGCTATAGCGGAGGCGGTGGTGGCTTTGGCGGTGGGGGAGCATCAGGTTCATGGTAACGAAAACAGAAACAACAGAAATTGTCACCTGTCCTAAAACACAGGAAATACAACAACCAAGTTTTAAACGCTGGTTGAAGCACTTCTTTTATATGCCTGCAGCAAACCGGTTTTTTAATAAGCAAGATCAGCAGGCCATTGCGCAAGCGGTGACAGAAGCTGAGCATGGGCATGTAGGTGAAATACAGGTGGTGATCGAAGGGCACATTCCGTCAAACCAAGCCTATTACCAAAATACCCGCGCGCGTGCTGAACAACTCTTTGCTGAACTGGGTGTGTGGGATACAGAATTTAATAGTGGTGTTTTGCTTTATTTAAACTTATGTGAACGTCAGGTGGAAATTGTGATTGATCGCGGGATGAGACAGGCAACCGATGCGCAAGTGTGGCAGAATATTTGCACACGAATTATCCAAAACATGCAAAATAAACAATACCGAATAGCTTTGACGGCAGGTGTAAAAGAGATTGGTGAAGTGATGGATCACTTTTATGCAGGTAAGTCTGTAGATCGAAATAATGAAATCGCAAATGCGCCAATAATTTTGCGCTAAAAAACGGTGATAAAGTGACACAAATCGTCACTTTTAAACACAAAAAGAGACGTAATGATTACAAAAAATAAAATATTTTTTTAAAGTGCTGTTTTTTCTGTCATTTTCACTATAATAAATCTTGGCACGCTCTGTGCTATTTATAAAACAAGCTACATAGCTTTATTAAATAATTAAATTAAAAAACATTTGTGGAGAATGTTATGAACGCTCAAAAAGGCTTTACCTTGATCGATACTCCATAAGTGTCCACATAAAATGAACAATCCATAAGTAAGTCAATATGGACATCATCGAATAAACGACAGACCCGTTCCCGCTATGAAGCAGAAATATTCCTTTGCTCTTCTTTTGTTTCTTCCTACATTGATTCATGCACAAGCGTTAGACTTAATTCAATATTCAGATATTTCATCAATTCCTCAAATTACTTCAAATCAAAAAATCCAAACAGAACTTCAAACATTGTTAAAGCATGATTATCTAAAATTTCAATCTAATTTCGATAATTACTCAGCGCCCTATTTACTAAAAACAGATGAGGCTCTGTATTATGAAGGTCGATCTGGAACTAGTTTAGATGCTTCATCAGCGATTGTGTTTAAAGATGGGCGATTGTTTGCTGCAATATATTTTGCCAAAACCAAGACCTTAAAATATTTTAGCAATGATGCAAGTTGCTCAGAACAGTTACATCCTGCGATTCAAGTCTTTGCTCAGCAGCGTGAAATTCAAAGTATTAAGTATGTGACAGCAAGAGTGGAAAGCGCTTTAAAATATCATCTTGGTTTAGCTGCTCAATGTGAGGCTTATATAGAAAAACTAAAGAAAGGAAACTCAAGCTTTTTGAACATCTAAACCAAGATGAAAAATCTATAATGGCTCAATGGAAAGGTAAGTGAGTCGTATAAAATAGATGGGGAATATTTTTCCTTCAATAAGCTCAGGAAACTGTTGGCTGAGACTTAGGCGTGAACTTAGTCGGACGCTTGTCGAAGCCATTGTGTGACAATATACTCCTATGGACTAACTTACACTCAACTTGCACAAATTATGTTGTTTAACGTATGTAACAAGTTGAAATTGTTAAAAAATAGGATAATTAAAAATGCAACAAACTGAATTAAAACAATTACCAGACTGGTTATTAAAACAGTTACCCCAAATGACTGAACCAGCAATTTTATCACTGCGAGATACGAAACTTGTCGTCACTTACCCCGATCGTATGGAAGCAATTCACGAAAGCTTAAAAGACGTACAACACCAGATCCATCATGTCAAACCGACAGATTTACAGATCCTACCAGAGGTTTATCAATATTTTGGTGAGGATAAAGAAAATGGTTGCCTATTTTTTAAAACCTCTGAGCATTTTTCTAGTAGTTTGTTTTCCTGTACCGATCAAAATAAATTTGAGCATTTACAATCTGCTTTACGGACTGCCTTTGAAAATGAGCAAGCATATCTCGCAAATCCAACGGACTTTTTAACTGCCTATCATTTTATTGATACACACCCAGCTTTTTGGACGGTTACTGGCGATGTACCATCATGGCACTGGAATACATGGGGGCATTGCCAAAATATTTATCACGGTGCATATAATGATGAAGATGATGGGAAACTAGTGATTTATTTAGAGACTGGCTCACATCTCAATAAAGTAGAAGATGGTGGTAAATTATACCAAGAGCATTATCATGATTATCGTTTAGATGTTTGGGCAGATACGTTTGAACAGGCATTTATCAAGTTGGCGGCAATGGTGTATAAGTTTTTTGACCATCAAGGTGTTGAGCGTCCAGATGTGCCACATATAAAACCAGCATGGGTTCTGGAGCTTGATGAACAAATTGCAGAATTTAAAAAATGGAAAGATGAGGAGCTGTAAGTATTCACTATTAGGGGGACATCCACGAGTTGTTAAAGGATGTCGTTTAAAACTTCTGCCAATGTTTGACCATTTTGACGATTGATCAATCTAGCAGACATACCAAATGCTGTCGGCCCTGTAAAATCTGCAAGTGCTGTATCCCCAATAAATAGGACTTCTGAAGCTTGGCAACCTAGTTGGTTAATGAGTGACTGATAGATTTTCGACTCAGGTTTAATTGCAGCAACTTCATAACTCCAAGCATAAGCATCAAGGGGCGGTAATAATGAAGAAACAATTTTTCCATATGGCATAGCTAAATTTGAGCATAATGCCAATTTAATTCCCAATTTCTTTAATTCTTCCAAAGTTGATAAGGTATCTTCATACAGTCTAATAGAGCGTAACTCTTCATCTAAATCATGCTCAAGTTCTTGCAGAAATTGGTCTGGAATATTTACTGCTAATCGCTTTGCAAGCTCTGCCAAATTTAAATTGTGGGACATAATAAATTTGGCATCATCAGGCTTTGGTTGTCGCCCATTTTCCTTAAGCCATTTCATTAATTGTCTATATGGGGAACGTCTGTCCCCTATTTTTACAAGTGTACCAAATACGTCAAAAGCAATGACTAATGGCTCAATATGACCTGCTTTTGTTGATAATTTCATATTTTTATAACCAATTAAATTAATTTTTACTTCTTGTTGAGATTACCATAAGAGCATTATTATAAAAAATTAAGGGAGATATTTGATATCTCCCTTTGATTATTTTATTCACTGAAGTTTGCAAACATAATTTTAGGAAAATTTTTCATAAAGTGCCGTCTAACATGATTGAAGTCACTAAGATCATGTTGATTTTTTTCAAAATAATTAACCCAGGCTAAAGTTGCATCTTGGTCATTTAAGTTAGGATTAACATTCAGGAATAAAGCTAAATCAAATGTACGGTCAATATTAAACTCTTTGATTAGAGCAACAGCAGTTGAGCGGACCTCTTCTGAAATAGAGAATTTTGGAGAAAAATAGTTATTCATAGCTGAACTCGCATAGAAATTATATAATGATATTTAGAACGGCTAATTTGTTTTTAATAGAACAATATAACCTGCTGTAGGTTAAATTATCATGGTGAAAGTTGTTTATCAAGTTAAATTAACCTGCTGTAGGTTAATTTTTTAATTTAAAGGTTGCTATGATTAGATGTAGGTTGTCAAATTTGATGGGTGAGCGAAAAATTTTAAAGTTAAGTGAGGTAGCTCAGGCGACCAGTATTAATCGCAATACACTAACAAGCCTTTACTATGATCGTGCAATACGAATTGAACTTTCAGTTGCTGATACCTTATGTAAATATTTTAATTGTAATATGCAGGATTTATTTGAATATACCGATGAGTATGAGGAAAGAGATGACACTTAGTAAAATGTCATCCCTTTTTTTAAAGCTCAATAGGATGCTTTAAATACAATTCAGGATCATTCCAAATTGTCTGAATGTATTCTTTTTCTTTGAAATCACGCAATACTCTTGCCCTCATACTTGATAACTATTATTTAGATCAACCCTTGCCTGTATACTACTTTACCTAAAACTATTATTTCTGACTCGTTCACTGTGTTGTCAGGATAAGCTGAATTGTCTTTAGTTATTTCAATCAACCCATTAGCGCTACGGTGTAAACGAACAACCATTCTTTCACCATAGAAATATATTAAATAAATTAATCCCGATATAAAGTATTTATCTGACGTATCAACTAAAACTAAATCATCATTAAAAAGGGTTTCCTGCATTGCATCCCCCTTAATCTTAAAAACGCTTAGTATATCTACTTCATTTAAATGATTTTTAGTGCAAAATGATTTAGAGAGCATAATTTTATCTCCATCACTATTGCTAAAAGATATAACCTGATCGCCATCTAAATCATTTATATCAAGAGAACAAAGATCACTTTTACTGAAAATCTGATCACTTATATCAAGCGCTTTTAAGATTTTCATATATGTAGCTTGACGTGGTTTTGCGGTACCAACTTCATAATCAGAAATTTGTTTTCTTGAAATACCAACTGCATTAGCCAATTCTTGTTGAGATAGCCCTCGCTGTGATCGAAAAAACCTTAAACGCTCAGAGAAATCAGCAACCATAAAAAATCCTTGACAGTTATCAAAACCTATCATAAATTATCAATTGCTATCTTGAGGTTATGAAAGGAGTTATCATGTACACATGTTCTTATGATGACGAATTAGCAGATATTGTCAAGGCTGCTGCAAAACGCGAAAACCGCACATATCGTGGTCAATTCAACCACTATTTAAAATTGATCCTTCAGCATGAAGGTCTTTTAGAAAATCCAGACAACAAAAAAGCAGATTGCACTCGCCAAAGTAACCAATCTGCCCACGTTCAACCCTAACCAAAGGAATCGAAACCATGAGAAGTCTAACCCAAATCGCAGTACCTTTCCATAATGCTGAATTATATGTTGTTGAGCATAAAGGGCAACCCTACACCCTCATACAAACTATTGTTGAAGGTATGGGCTTGGATTGGAAAAGGCAATTCGTCAAACTAAAACAGTGTTTGCACAAGGTATGGTGGAAATCACCATACCTACAATATGTCACTTACATTTAATAGCCGTCTTGGAAAACCACAAGTATCATTTATTTCAAAAAATTCTTGGATACTGGATAGCGAAAATATTGCAGGAATCATTGGTGATCCATCTGGACCTAAGAAAGAGCTTCTATCTGAAATTATTCAAGCAGCAGCTAAATGCTTAACCAAATAATTTCACTACTTATTCCGTAGAGCAATGATTTTCATTCGGCAAAAAGTATAAAAGCCCATGTTGGTCGCATGAGCTCTTATAAATTGTCTTGATTGGTGTCCAGACAATCCCATTTTGATGAATAGGGGCATTTTTGTCAATCCTATCTCAAGGTCGCTTTTTGCCTGTTTTTTAATAAACAGGAGGCTCACATGAGCACTAAACTTAAAAATGGTCAGTCACGCTACCAGTCTAAAGCTAAAGTTGTGACCATTAAAAAATTTCAGTTATTGACGTTGGTTAAGGCAACCCGTTGTTTAAATGATGTAGAATTTGAAAAATATGGTGATGCTTACCTCGAATTCCCCATGATTATTCAGGGAGATGGGCAGCCATCTGAAATTTTTAATCTGTACTTGCTAAAAAAATTACAACAAACAATACAGTATGATTTTAAAACATTTTCTTCAATTGCTAACCAATTACTTGATTTTCAGCGATTTTTAGAAGATGAGCAGTTGGACTGTTTGAAATTTCATAAATTAAAACAGCTGAATGCAATTTTTAAATATCGTACTCGTCTTATTGAGCAGGCAAATGCAGGTCTCATTTCCGCCAGTTCTGCACGTGGTCGAATTAATGCAGTGGTGAACTTTTATCGATTTCTTGTAACGGAAGACTTAGTTGATCATCAACGTTATGGACTTCCATTTCAAGATGTCTATAAATATATTGCCGTGGATAATGAATTTGGCGCACGTCGAAAAATGGCAATTAAGTCGCATGACCTTGCAATTCATGTTCCTGCTAAAGCCCCAAATTCTGAAGTGATTAATGATAATGGTGAATTAAGCCCACTCAGTGTTGAAGAGCAGGCTGTTATATTAAAAGCACTGCAAAAATCATCACGTGAATATCAGTTGATGTTCTATCTTGCATTGTTCACTGGTGCTCGCCTGCAAACAATTTGTACTTTACGAATCAAAAACTTAATTGGTCGTGAACCTGATAGCCAGGGTTTTATCCGCCTGCCTGTTGGAGCTGGGACAGGTATTGATACTAAATTTCAAAAGCCAATGATGCTGCTAATTCCGAATTGGTTGGCACAAGATCTTAAAATTTATATCAATAGTGAGCAAGCACGTCAGCGTAGACGAAAGTCAAACTATGGCGACTCGGATGAAAATTATGTGTTTCTCACCAAGCTTGGCACACCTTTCTACACCAGCAAAGCTGAACAGCAGGGATTGACCGAGAAGATCAAAGCTTCTGACTCATTTGGGACTAGGCTTAAACTCTATGAAGGTGAAGCGGTACGTAGTTATTTAAAAGTCGTGTTATTACCCGAGATTCGCTTGATTGATCCGCAATTTCAAAGTTTTAAATTCCATGATTTACGTGCTAGTTTTGGGATGAATCTACTGGAAAGCCAATTACAGCACCTGCCCGAAGGCATTCGGCTATGACAGCTGTCGAATATGTGCAAGCTAGAATGGGTCATACCAATATTAGTACGACTTTACAGTACTTGAACTATAAATCACGGTTGGAATGGCGTAGTAAAATTCAGCATGAGTATGAATCAAGTTTAATGAAATATGTGATGTCTTCTGTCAATTCAGTAGGAGATTTGTCATGAGCTTCACACGTACCCCATTGTTTGTTCATATCTCCGATATCAACAAACAGATTAATGAATATGAGCGACTTGTTCTAGTCTGCAAAGATAAAACTGCTTCTTTTGGTTTTAAAATATTAGATATTGGAACACTGTTTTACCCAAAAAGAGTATCTTGCGAGATTTTGTCAGAACAGCAGTTATCTGCATCTTTTGATGAGAAAAGATGCTATTTTTTACAATGTTTGACCGATTATTTGCTGCAAATGGGCGGATCAGATTTGTCAAAAGGACTATTTTATTACACCAGTAAATTTTTTTTAGATTGGGTAGATAGCCAAAAAAAGACATTTGATTTTTCTAATAAAGACAGTGTGATCGATGCGTATTGTCGTTACAGTAAATATTTAGTTGATCGCACTTTGCTTGCAGATACTGAAGAAGAAAACCTGGCTGCGCATACAGCAAAGCAATATCAGCGTAATGCAGCAAAATTAATAGCATATGTATTTGACTGTCATGAAATTGATATTGCTAGTCAAGCAATGCAAGTACAGTCTCAGCGTTATGATGTTCCTGTTTTACCAGTCGCTGAGAAAGATCATCAGAAGACTTATGCAACTTTGTTGAATGTATTTCTTGAAATCCATCGTATTGTGATACAAGAAGCAGATTTTCCTGCACATTTTCAATCTGTGAATGAAGAAGACTTCTATTTTTACTCGGGCTTTCATCATCAAACTGAAAAACAGCATATCCAGTTTGATATGCAGAGTTATTTAGCCAAATATCCGATTATTCCAGCTTTTTCCAAAATGCTAGCTGATTTTGGTCTTGCTGAGGATAGTGAATATAGAAAGCGCTTACGTGAAAACCGTAATGAAGCCCTGTATAAATTGCAGCAACGTAATGAGGATAAGCGACACATAGAGCGTGAAAGACTTGCTTCATATGGTCTTGTCATCGGCATGTTGCTCTTTATCGCACAAACTGGGGCCAATTTAGACACAGCCCAGCAGTTACAACTTGATACGATGGAAGTCCTGCCATCCACCCAAGGTCGACGTTTCTCAGGTACAAAAAGCCGTGCTGGCGGGAAAGAAGTTCAACCTGAATTTGGGGTGCAATTTGAGCCAATTTTTAGGAAAATTTTAGAACTCCGTGAATGGTATATTCAAGATGAACCGTGTGATTTCATCTTTCCATTACGCAACGAAATTCAACAGTTGAGACCTGTCAGCTACGGCAGATTACAATTAATTAAAAAGTTTTTTCAGCGCATTTTTCCCAAAATGGTTTGGATTACACCACAACAGTGGCGGAAGCATGTCAGCAGTCAATATGTTGAATTGAGCGATGGTGATCTCTTGCTCGAAGCTGAAAAATGGGGCATTCACTCGATACAGCTCGCAAGAATTACAGTCGAACATCATTTAAAGATGCAGGTCAGCAAATTTCTCAATTTTTTAATGAGCTGCGAGAAGTTGCAGTAGCACAAACTCGAACTATTGAACGTATTGCTGTGCAAACTATTGATGTGACTGTAGATACTCAGATCTTACCTGTCGGTGCATGCACTACTACAACACCACAACCTGAAAAAGCGCTCGGTTTAACCGAGCAAGCTCCTACACCTAACTGCCAACAATTTGAGCATTGCCTGTTCTGCCAACACTATGCAATTCATGCCGATGACGAAGACGTGCGTAAGCTTTTGTCACTAAAAAGTTTACTCGGCTACGTCAAACAAAAAGCGACTGATTTAATCAAATGGGAGTCGCAGTTTGGTGTGGTACTGCATCGAATTGATGAAGTACTGACTGAGCTGTCAAATGCTTATGAAACTTTAAGAGATCGCATTTTGTCGATTCAGGAAGAAGTGGAAAGTGGTGATTTAGATGCGTATTGGCTGAATCACTTTGAATTATTGATCGAATTGGGGTGGATATCATGAGTTCATTTAATTCATATTTGTATTCATTGGGTATTGCTGAACGGTTTTTACCTGATGAGTACAACTTACAGAATAATCAGCTGACTGTTCCAAATACTTTTGTATTATCGCGAATGAAGAGCGGTGAGATATTGTCTGTTTATTCAGACAATATATGGGATCTTTCTCCATATTTACCGAAGTGTTATTGTCGCCTGAGTTTTGATAGCTGGCTTAAAAATGCCAGTGAAGATGACTTTCTCTTCTGCCAAATTCGGGCAGAAATGAAAAAAATCAGTTTTGCTTTGCTTTATATAAAATCTGGCAAGTCGATTATTAAAAGTATTGAGCAGCGGCATACTGTTTTGCGTCAGTTTGCACGACTTGCATACAAGAATGGTTGTACGTTACAGCAGTTGTTTAGTGATGCTGCTTATCTATCAAAAGTAAATGATGCGTATGTTGGTCTCAGTTACCAAAAAGCAATCCATATCAAAGCATTTTTAACTGATTGTTTTGTCTTACAACAGCAGTATCCCTTAGTGATCCCTGCTTTTAGTAGCTATCTACCGATTGAGCATTTAGCAAAGCTCACTGCAAAAATACGTTTGCAGTCGGGCAAAATCGGCCCACAAACCAAACTGATTCCTTCACGTATTTATATTGCTTTAATTAATACTTTAGCTGATAAGTTGAATGAGTTTAATCAGTATGCACCTGCTTTACATCAGTGGTTTCAGCGCATTCAACAAGAGTCGTCTTTTGCGCGTATGCCACGTGAATTCAGTGATTATAAAAAAGCCGTGAGTTTTGTGGATGCTCGAGATTTGCTTGGTTTAACGACACTGTTTGAAAATAATCAGATTCAAAAACATGCCAATCTCACCCGTTATATGACGTTGATTCAAGGCATGGCCAAGCTTTGGATTCATCTGTTTACAGGTATGCGGGATAATGAAGTCAATCAACTATCATATGACTGCTATCAAACGGTTCAGAGCAATGAGCATCTTGTACATGTCATTATGGGCTATACCTCTAAATTACATGGTGGCGGTAACAAGTCCACCTATTGGATTAGTTTTGAAGATATCCAGTTTGGTGTAAATGCAGCACAAAGCATTGGTGAAATCTACGCCTTATTTAATCCGCATTACGATTTTTCTAATCCTCGTGAATATCCCTTATTCCCAACACGATATTCACAAAAACATCGGCATAAAAATAATCGAAATATTGAGAATGAAACGGATTTTATTTCCAATTTTTCAGGTGCTCCGACTAGAACACAGTCCAATTTTAACGAGTATTTGAACCATATTTCGGCATTACTTGGTGATGAGTTGCGCATCTGTGAAAGTGACTTGGCTGAACTGGAAGCCTTTGACGGTTTCCGCAATTGGCGAGAAGAAAAGGACTGTCAGCTGGGTGAATATTGGAATATTTGTACCCATCAATTTAGGCGCTCATTAGCTGTGTATGGTGCGCGTTCAGGAATTATTGGATTAGGAGCTTTATCTGTTCAATATAAGCATTTAACCGAAGCGATGACTTTATATTACCGAGATAATGCAGTATTTGCTCCAAATATTTTAGCCAGTGATAGCCAAAAGGAATTTATTCAAGAGCTGGAATATCAACGTCTAGTGCATTCGTATGCGCAATTTGAGGAAGGTGTAATCAATAGTTCTAGTCGGCTATTTGGCGGTGCAGGAACCTATTTACAGTTGCAAAAAGACCGTGAGCAGTTATTGAAAGTTTTTCCAGATCGGGATGAAACGGTTAAGCGGATGAAAAAGGGTGAAATTGCCTATAAAGCTAGCCTCTTTGGTGCATGTACCAATCCAGACTCTTGCGAAAAAATTTCCTTTACCGCTATTACGAGCTGTTTGAGTTGTGCTCATGCAGTCTTTGATGCTAGCAGTTCCGAGAAGATGCAAAAAGCAGTTCAGCGACTACAACGAGTGCGAGATACACAAGTACAAGACAGTTTGCTGTATGAGCAAATGAACAGCGACATCATGGCTTTAAACAAGACCGTTCAAAAAATTCAAACGATTAATATTGAGGTTTAAAATATGAGTGCACTCAATGAATATTATGCCGCTTTAGAGCGTTTAAAAGCTAATAAACCAAGCATTTTGCCAAAAGGTTCAACCATTAATAATGACACGGTGGCATTGGAGGCGGGACGTAAACGAGGTTCGATCAAGAAGAGCCGTTATGCCGCACTGGTAGAGGCGATTGAGCTGGCTGCGCAGGCAGCAGGGCAAAATGTTCTTTCGCCTGCACAACGGATTGAGCAAGCGAAAAGTAAGACCAAAGCGGTGAAAAGTGATTATGAGCAGCTGAAAGAAGATTATGAAAAACTGCTGGAAAAGTGTAATTCGCTGTTGTTAGAGAATTTTAAGTTGAGGCAAAGTGCTCGGACTTTATAATTGAGATAGCCACTAAATTTTGTAATTTAGTGGCTATCTGATTTTAATTTTTTATTGATAAATGCTCTTTAAAAAATGGAATTAGACGATTTTGTATGGCGATCTCTCGTTGTTCAATATGATCTTTCATCCAGTCGTTTTGGAGTAGAGTACTTAAGTCTAAAACAGCTTGAATTTTTGATTGGGCATACCGTGATTTTTTGATGCCAAAATAACCATTGCCCGCTTGAATATTGAGTTTCTTTTCACAAATAACCTTATTCCCTAGCTTTTCAAGAAACTCATCTGCATCGACTCTAGACCAACCATTATAGTTTGTATCTTGCCATTTTTTAGGAAAAATATGTTCTATATCTAAAATAGTCGTAATTAATTCATTTTGATTTGGTGTGAGATAAGCATCAAGTAATAAAAGGCTTCGAGTTAATTTCGATGAGTTATATTGTGATAATAATGTCTTAAAGTCATTCTCATCATGAATGGTGAAGTTGAACTGTACAGGTTGGCCTTGTGCGATAGTGATGCATGCAGAATAGATATCATCCTTGATTTTGTTAACCGTTGGAAACTCAATAAATTTTGCAAAAAGAAATGCTGTAAGCTGTTTTAATAATTGTTCAAAACCCAATTCAAAGTCAGGATTTATCTTATTTTTATGGAAGTAGGTTGTTACAGCATACTTCCAAAACTCATTAGGATAAAAACCTAAACATTGTAGATATTTACGTGCTTGATTGGAAATAGTGTAAGTTTTCTTATCTTCTTGATCTTGTGTGATACCTGTATTTACTTCGCGCCAAAAATAAGCCAAGTCTAGAATGTCATCCATCAGAGAGGTATTCTTTAAACGGATATAGTTGTCTTGAGCATAAAATTTGCGTAGACCAATTTCTTTAGACTTATCTCCAGTATCTGCACGAAGAATGTGGCTATAGTAGCGGAACATATCATCAATTGTACATAAACCTTGTTCGGTAATATTGGTTAAATTTTTCCAATCTTCTGTAAATGTTTTACGATCAGTTGTTTCAAGGCTATAAATTTGTGCTTTGAAAATGTCTGAGTCTGTTAATGGTAAGCCTCGATCATTAAGTGTAGAGAAAATCGTGAGTGCCATGTCTAGGTCTTCGCATTCTATCGGTAATAAAATGCATTTTCTTAAAATATTTAAACATAAATTTTTCCACTGTAGTGGATGATCCATGGCGTATTCATTGTTCTTTTTTTGGAAGAATAAATAATTTTTTGAATATGTATCTTTTGCTTCAGGATCAGCGATCCCTGTTTCTAGAATAGAATGTAAGGTCTGATTGTCTGAGCTAGTAGCGACAAGTGATTGAATATGAATTTTCTTTTTATCAGTAACCTTTCCTGAAAACTCGTCAGTATCCCAAATGCAGGGTGCAATTTGGTTTTTTAAGCCATTAATGGCATCTTGTTCATCACTATTACTTGAATTCATGTTTTCTAATTTGAAATACAGACTTCTGAGTAATAAAAAGAAAGAGGTTAGTCGTTGCTGCCCATCAATGACATCTAGGTTCTCTCCGTTCTTCGCATAAACTAATGTACCTAAAAAGTATTCTTTATCAGTTGAATTTTCGGAAAAGTACTTGATGTCTTCCCAAAGAATATCGCAGTGTTCCGTTGTCCACTGGTATGGGCGTTGATATTCAGGAATCAGAAATAGTCGATTTTGCATATTTCCGAAAAGTGCGGTGATACTTTTTTTGCTTACATTCAGCTCAGCCATGATTTTTTCTAAGATCATGTTAAAAAACAACTTTTAGCATATTTTTAATTTTAAGTATATTTATATTTTTGTTTTATAAATAATTCTTTATATAATGAAGGGAGGTTGGGTGATATGTTTTGTAGGATTAAGTTCTAAGATGATATTTATCTTCACCTGCACAGCAAATTGAGCAAGCGAAAAGTAAGACCAAAGCGATAAAAAGTGATTATGAGCAGCTTCAAGAAGATTATGAAAAACTGCTGCAAAAGTGCAATTCGTTGTTGTTGGAAAATTTTGAGTTAAAACAAAAAACGCATCAAATTTGATGCGTTTTGAGTAGAAATCTTAAATATTAAGGTGCAGTCGCAGTTGTAGTACGGCAGTCTGCTGGGAAGAATTTAGCAACAGCAGCATCGTTAACAGAGCATTTCCAAGTTAAAGCCCCAGTGTAGCCTACGCCTTTTTTAGCTATAGCTTTGCCTGTATTATCTAATGGAGTATAAGTCACTGTTGCTTTATCCAAATCAGCATCACCAGTTCCTTGAACTGCAAGTGCAATAGCACCATCGGTAACAGTAACACTTTTTACATACGTCGATTTAATGTTTTCAGCTGTAGTGTCAAGTCCTGCTGCTTGGTTATCAGCAGGTAATGTTCCAGTAGATTGGAAAGCTTCAGCAACAGCAGTTTTAGCTGATGCGGCAAAACCAATTACTTCAGACATTTTAGCGCGTTTTGTGTAATCTTGATATGCAGGTATTGCTACTGCTGCCAAAATACCAATAATAGCAACAACTATCATCAGTTCGATCAATGTAAAGCCTTTTTGAGCGTTCATAACATTCTCCACAAATGTTTTGTTAATTTATTTATAAGCTTTGTAAGCTAATTTATAGTCTGCACAAACTGTGCCAAAGTATATTAACTAATTATTTCTTATTAAATCAATACATTGTTTAATGAATTAAAAATCTTAAAAATTCATAAAGTAAATTTATGTAATTAAGTGACAAAAAATGTCAGTTTTGCTGTTTTTATGAAAGGCCATATTGTAAGGGGCAGTGGAAATAGCTCAATGTTTGGTTGCTAAAAAACAATCTATAGTAATTTTCCTAAGTTATGGTCATTTGTAGTGCTGAATATGGTCTAAAATTGAAAAGTGCTTTTCCTCCAATTTTTTTATAGGAGAGTCATAGAATGAAACGGCTAAAAGACTTCAACATTACCAAGCGAATACCTCGTCCAAGTGTAAAAGTTATGTCCATGCAATTTGGTGATAACGAAGCGACTCGTCGTATTGCTATCCATCATGCAAAACATGTCATCCATCAGCCTAAAGGAGAAATACAGAAGTTGACTTATAAATGAGTCTGGATTTTTTATTCAATTTTAGCTTAACAAAATTTTAAAATATCTCACGATTAGTTTGCTCCATAAAATTCATGCTATCGCACTCAGTAAAAGCCATTTTGTAATATGGACAAAACTCAAAATTCTGTCTATTAAAAAGCATGTCCATATGGACAACGTGGATAATGACGTAAAACTATACAATTCAGTAGTTTAATGTATGTCCATATAAAGTCACTTATGGAATGTATTGAACTGATGATTGTGGTCGCTATCATCGGTATTCTTGCTGCGATTGCGATTCCTGCATACCAAGACTATACAGTGCGCACCAAAGTGTCTGAAATGATTGTAGCAGCATCATCCCCTAAAAGCTTAATCAGCGAGGCTTTCCAAAGCGATGGTCTAGCTGGAGTGAAAGCGGCGGCAGCGGAATATAATACTCGTGCTTCAAGTGAAAAGAAAAGTAAGATCGTATCTGATATTGCGATTGATGAAGAGACTGGTCAAATTACAGTTACGTCTGAGACTGCCAGCCCAAGCAGGTTTACCTACAGATGCTGCTGGTAAGACTTTAGTTTTCTCTCCTAACGTACAAAAAGCAGCACTGGCTGACGGTGTAACAGGTTCAATTGATTGGGCATGCGCATCTACAAATAACACCACTGCTACTGCTCGTGGCTTAACTTCTGCTGATGAAGGGGATATGCCAGCAAAATATGTTCCATCTGAATGTCGTTAATCCATTCAGTTAGATTGCTCATTGAGTAAAAGACTGGTTCGCCAGTCTTTTTTATTGACTATTCTACTTTAATGAAATTACCTACCTATCTTCGACAAGACTTAGCAGCACCTACACTCGGTACATGGCTGTATTCACTCCTGCTTATTCTCTTACCCAATGTCGTATTTTTGGTTTTTACCCATTATGCTGGGGTATCTCGCCCGCTCCTGAATATCGATTATTTGCTTGCCTTACTCTTTCTAACGATACCTTGGCGACCGATACGTCTCTTGGGGGGTGTATGTTTAGTACTCGCGTTGATTAGCGATGTGTTGATGCTGGTGATTCAGCTCTTTCCCTTTATGGACTTAGCAGCAATTCGCTATCTAGCGCGTTTTATTCCTATTGCTCCGCTGAATTATATTGTGATCAGCTTGTTTCTCTTCTGCTGTACAGTAGTGCTATTTGGGCTAATCTTTTTCTTTTCTCGACCTAAATATCTAAAG
Source organism: Acinetobacter sp. CFCC 11171 (assembly GCF_003268405.1). Lineage (NCBI taxonomy): Bacteria > Pseudomonadati > Pseudomonadota > Gammaproteobacteria > Moraxellales > Moraxellaceae > Acinetobacter > Acinetobacter sp. CFCC 11171. The sequence continues at coordinate 73,483 of NZ_LQXP01000004.1, forward strand.
CCACCTTATCCCACTTTCATCACCACCTGCCTTTTAATCACTAGCTACGTGGTTATGCAAACAGGGCTCACTTATACCTCGTTTACTGCTATTTTAGGGCGTGACAATTTTTATTATGCACACAGTCAGAGCCTACTTTATAAGCAGCTAATTAGCGATGACTTTTATAGTCTCATGGCAACCACACCCCAGCTTACCACTTTAGCCAGTAATAAAGAACGCATTGCAGATCAGCTCATCTAGCCAACTTCCCCGCGTATCTTGTATGTTGTTGCCGAATCGTGGGGACAGTTAGCCAATGCTCAAGCACACCAGGCGATTTTACAGCATATTTTCCAACAAAAAGAACGACTAGATCATCTAAGCACAGGTTATAGCAAAGCCTATTCTGCTACAGTAGCAGGTGAACTACGCGAGCTTTGCGGGCTACAGCTAAAACAAGGCGGTTTTGCACTGGGTAATTTAGCCGCTGAACAATTTCACAGCTGCCTACCCAACCAGTTTAAACAGCGCGGCTATCAAACCATTTCGGTACATGGTACAAATGGTTTATTATACGACCGTACAAGGTGGTATGCTAAAGCAGGTTTTCAACGTACTTTATTTGGTGAGCACTTTCTCGGATTAAAGCGCTGTGCTGCTTTCAAAGGTGTTTGCGATAGCGAGCTTATGACGCAAGTTGGGGATATTTTTAAACAACACCAAAATAATAAATTATTTTTATATTGGATGACACTCACCTCACACCAACCTTATGCCAAAAAGGATATCTACAATAAACGCTTTGATTGTGAGCGTTTCAATATTCAATCCGATAGCGACGTCTGCCACAACGCACAGCTACAAACCCAATTTTTTGATGAACTCGCAAAATTAATTCAACGTCCAGAAATGCAGGGGGTCGAAGTCATTGTCGTGGGTGACCACCCCCCACCCTTATGGGGCGAAGAAGACCTCGTCCACATCATCCCTTGGACAGTGAGCCATCTTCATTTTAAAATAAAACCCACAGCCGTACCATAAAGTGCAGTAGTTGGCACTTTTTGGCAAGAACTTATTATGGATTATAAATAAGTTATTGATTGCAATGGAATTTATTTTTTGGCATGTTTCATGCTTATATCTTACTAAAATAATCATTTGGAGCGAGGACATGACAAAATTAGAACACGGGTTTACTCTCATTGAACTTATGATTGTAGTGGCTATTATTGGTGTTTTAGTGGCTATAGCAATTCCTGCGTATCAATTTAATACTGTTCGGGCAAAAATAAGCGAAGCACTTATGAAAGCGAGTTCAGCAAAAGCACAGGTGAGTGAAGCGTTTATTGCAGATGGTCTTCCTGCTGTTACAGGTCTGGGACCTGTTATAACGCAATTTTAGCTAGTGAGAAAGCGAAAAAATATGTCGATGATATTCAAATAGATAATGATGGCGTAGTCACGGTGACATTAACAAGTAGCAGCAGTTTAGGTTTTCCAACAGATGCCCTAGGTGCAACGCTTGTCCTCACGCCAAATGTAAAAGGTGCAAAAATTGCTAGTGATACGGGTAGTGTGGATTGGGCGTGTGCATCAACAACTAACAGTAATGCAACAACTAAAGGATTGGTTGCAGACCTTGAAACATTGCCTGCAAAATATGCCCCTCCAGAATGTTGCTAGTGTTGATTTAGAATCATTCTGGTATAAACTCATCCATATATCGACTAACTCAAATGATTATGTCAAAGCGTCTCAAATTCTTTCTTAGCCACCTATGCGTATCTATCCTGATTGCACTATTCAGTATGCTGCTGGTGTTCTTGGTCTGGTATCCCTCGCCCTTAGCAAAGGCTGTTGGGGTGACGCACATCTTTTTGATGCTACTAGCAATTGATGTCATTATTGGACCTGTATTGGGCTTTGTGGTCTATAACGAAGGCAAAAAAACCTTAAAAATGGACTTAAGCATTATTATTTTGATTCAACTGTCAGCACTGAGCTATGGGGTGTATAGCATTGCACAAGGTCGCCCTGTGTGGATTGCCTACAACGTAGACCGTTTTGAGTTGGTACGTAAAAATGAACTAATTACAGAGCATCTAGATCAAGCGAAAAAACAATTTCAAAAAACTTCATTTTTAAGACCTCAATATGTATCTGTTGAATTTTCTAAAGATAAATTACAACGCGAAAGCGACATGTTTGCTGAGGCATTAGGCGGAATTTCAATTGCTCAAAAGCCTGAACGTTATGTGGATTTTACAAAAGCCTTACCACAAATAAAAAAACGTGCAAAAAGCCTTAATAATTTAGAACAATTTAATGATCATGAACAGGTGCGAAAGATATTGGTGAAATATCCTCAAGCGACCGGATATGTCCCTTTAAAAGCCAATGCTGTAGATATGACTGTGCTAGTCAATAAACAAACAGGTGAAGTGATAAAAATCGTTGACCTTCGCCCTTGGTAGTGATTTGTGAATAATAAAAAACCCGCATCCGCGGGCTTTTTTTTAATAAGTTTAAATTTGACTCTGAATGTAATTCTCTATACCCAAAGATTCAACCAAATCAAGCTGAGTTGTTGCCCAATCCAACCATTCTTCTTCTTTTTCTAAGATTTCTTGAGCCAGATCTCGAGTGACATAATCTAACTGTTCTTCTGCTAGTTTAACCGCAGCTTGAATGGCTTCAATGTTCTCTTTGACTTTACGTACATCGCAGTTTAAAACTTCAACGGTATGCTGACCGATATAGAGCTTACCTAGGTGTTGTAAGTTAGGTAAACCTTCTAAAAATAAAATACGTTCAATAATTTTATCGGCATGCTTCATTTGGCGAATAGATTCTTTGTATTCCGCAGAGCCCAGTTGCTCAATGCCCCAATCATTGAACATACGTGAATGAAGAAAATATTGGTTGATTGCAGTTAAATGATGATAAAGCACCTGATTTAACTGATTAATTACATCACGATTGCCTTTCATGTCTGACTCCTTAACTGCAATAAAGCTCGAACTAAGCAATATAAATTCGATATTAGAATAGAAATATCTTAAACAACAAAGTGTAATTTAGCGAGTGTTTTATAGAACAGCAAATGAAAATCACAATCAAAACAAGGCGCTAATTTTTAGATCTTTAATAAATAAAAACCCGCTTAGAGTCAGAAGCGGGGGAGGAGTAATGGTCTGGGACCATTGGTTTTATAATTATGATTGTTGAGAAAATTTAAAAGATTGGTTTATGCAGCAATTGCGATACGGGCTGCAATTTGCGCAACTTCATCACTGATGATCATACGAGCTTCAGGAGCACAGCGACCACAACAGGTGCCTAAATCGAGCATATCGCGAACTTCACGATAGCTTTCTGCACCATTAGCAATTGCATCTTTAATGTCTTGATCAGTAATACCACGGCACAAACAAACGTACATGAAATCAAACCAAGTGAATAAATGGGATAAGTAATATTATTGATAATTATTATCGTTTGTCAATAAAAATCATCTAAAAATACTTTTATGCTGATTGAGTTTTTGAATAAAAAATGTCATTTAAGCGAAATCTGAGTAATGCTCAGATTTCCGTATGAGACTTCTATTCTTTTAGAATTTGATATTCAGTGATGGGCTTAAGCGGTGTTTACTAACTTATTGATTAATAATCACCACGCCATCCATTTCAACCAAAGCACCTTTTGGTAGACTTGCTACGCCGAGTGCTGCACGTGCAGGGTAGGGTTGAGCAAAGTATTCGCCCATAATTTGGTTGACCAATTGGAAGTTAGAAAGGTCAGTGAGGAAAATATTCAACTTAGCGATATCTGCTAGCGTACCACCTGCAGCTTCACATACCGCTTTTAAGTTGTCGAATACACGGCGAATTTGAGCTTCAATGCCTTCTACCAGCTCCATGCTATATGGATCTAAGCCAATTTGACCTGATAAATACAAAGTGTCGCCCACTAAAATGGCTTGTGAGTAAGTACCAATTGCAGCGGGTGCATTTTCAGTATGGATTACCTGGCGGGACATCTATTTCTCCTATTATCATCACAGACACGTCACATATACATATGGTGTCAGGTTAGCTGGCAACTTTCGCAGGCTCAGCAATGGCAACAGGTTGTGCCAAACGACTGATGCGTGGGAAGCCAAAATGCATTCTTAAATTACGGATAATTTCGGCAATTTGTTTACGGTTATGTACAACAATATTCACATAGGTTTTTTCTTCATGTGAGCGGACAGTTTCTACACCGACTTTTTCTTTACGGCATAGATAGATCAGTTCTGAAATTTGCTCATCATTTAACAGGATGTTTAGGCATAAATAGGCTGTAAAACTAATGTCTTCACTGTCTTCTGTTGTCCAGTGTAAAGGCATGATATTTTCAGGATGTAAATGCTGTTCATGCAATAAATTATGACAACGTGAACGGTGCACAATCAAACCACGACGCGATAAATGACCTTGAATTGGATCGCCTAAAACCGGGTTACAGCAGTGCGCATATTTAACGTCGACACCATCAGTACCCAAGATTAAGCGTGCAGAGTTTGAAGTCTGAATGGTATCTTGAGCATATAAATGATTGGCAACCAATTGAGGTAGTAAGTCCCCCACGGCAATCTGTTCAAATAATTGTTCTTTATCATTTAAATGACGCCAATTCAGCACATTTTCCCAATCCGCTAATGTCAAATCACTTACAGAACGGTTAAAGAGTTTTAATGCGCGATTTAAAGCTTGCTGACCAACTAAACGTTGTTCATCTTGGTCTTGGTCACGGAGGATATTTTGTAATGCGCGGCGGGCTTTTTGGGTATTAATAAAGCTTAGCCAGTCAGGGTTTGGTGTTGCAAGAACATCAGTGATAATTTCAATCACTTGACCACTCAGTAATGGTGTTGAAAGGGGCTTGGTTTCCCCATCAATTTTCGCACCAACGGCATGGTTGCCCAAAAATAAGCTTGCTGAATAAGCGAAATCAACCGCTGTGGCACCCTGAGGGAGTTCATGCAAATGACCATGTGGGGTATAAACCCAAATTTTCTCTTGATGTAGATAATCGAGTAATTCACTAAATGTGGTCTTGGCACATGCGCCATCGACTAACACATTTAAATTTTGCATGGAGGCTTGGATCGCTGAACGACAAGCTTGCGGTGCATTTTCACCGAGGACCACACCAAACCGCGCCGCTTTACGCATTAGCTCTGTTTGGATGGTCAGCGATAAAATGGTCTTTTCACCTTTTAAACGCATCATCAGTGACTGGTTGCCACCTGGGAGTGGGCGACGGATATGATCGGCGTAATTAAGGACTTTAAAGCTTTCTTTGAGGATGTCAGCAAGTCGGTCACAGTCTGCGATGCTTTGTAAAATAATTTCAAAGGCATGACTATGAGTGAGCTCTTGCAGATCGATATCGTTTTTTACGAAGTGGCGAAGTAATTCAATATTATTATTTTTCTTTTTAATTCGACCTGAAATATGGTGCTGTTCAAGTAGGGTAGTGAGGTTGTTTTCCCACTTGGTTTGGTATTCGCAGCGTTTCGGTTTGGTTTGCAATAACGCTTCTTGAACATTGTTATACATATCCAAATCTAGATTTTGATAACACAAATGTTCAAGGTTGTCGGCCATTTCATTCATACCGACAAGGCGTGCCATTGGTACAAAAATTTCAAAGGTTTCTTGGGCAATACGAGCACGTTTGTCAGGGCGTAAAGCACCCAGTGTGGTCATATTGTGATAACGATCCGCAAGTTTAATAATAATGACACGTGGGTCTTGTAGGGTGGCTTGCAAAATTTTACGGAAGGATGCAGCTTTATTATATTCTTTATCACTAGAATGGCTGAGTTTGGTGACACCGTCGACGAGTTCAGCAACCGTCAGACCAAATTTTTCAGTAATATCTTGTTTGGTAAATTCGGTATCTTCGATGACATCATGCAGTAAAGCGGCCATTAAAGTTTCCGCATCCAGACGCATATGCGCCAAAATACAGCTCACCGCAATTGGGTGAAGGATGTAGGGTTCGCCACTTTTACGTGTAATGCCATCATGGGCAATATCCGCATAGTCGCAAGCTTCAAGCACGCGTTCGACATCACTTACTGAAAGGTAAGCGTCGATTATCACATTTAACTGTTGCTTGGCTTGGCTGACCATTGGGCCTGGCATAGAACACCCTTTTACTACTGATTTACAAATGAAACGGTTAATACTTTAATGAAATGCATATTGCATGACTTGTCAATTTTTTAGTTTAAAAAAATGAAAATCTTTTTCGCTTGCTTTGCACTTCTTAAGCTTATGTTATAACTGTTCTGAGTAAAATATTAAAGAGAATCCATAAAAAAAGCCTAGTTAAAAACTAGGCTTTTAAGGTCAGGTTGATCTTATTGGAAAGAAAAACCGTCTAAGTTTAGGTTGTTTGCAGAAAGTGCAAGGTCTAAACTTGAAGTTTGGTAGTCTTGTTCACGTTGTTTCAAAATGTCTTTAGAAACGTGACCCGCTGCGATTTCACGAAGAGCAACAACGGTTGGTTTGTCATTGTCCCACTCAACAGTAGGTTCGATACCTTGACGTGCCAATTGACGCGCGCGTTTGCTTGCCACTAGTACAAGCTCAAAGCGGTTGTCTACATGGTCTAAACAATCTTCAACGGTTACGCGTGCCATAAGAATTCTCGTTTGAATATAAATTTTTAACAGACTGTGCAGTATAAGGTGCTTTGTCTATAGACTCAAGTTTTAATCACTGTTCCGTAGGGGTGATTAATTTCTCAATCAGTTTTTCATGGCGCATGGCTTGTTGTTTTAAAACAAGACGATTGGCAATAATCACAGACTCTAAGTCATGCAGTGCTTTATTAAAGTCATCATTAATAATGATATAGTCAAAATTAACGTATTGCTGCATATCTTCTACGGCACAGCTGAGACGATGTTCAATTACTTCGACAGAGTCTGTACCACGATTGGATAAACGTTGACGTAAATCGAACTGACTCGGAGGAAGAATAAAAATTTGTCTAGATTCAGGAAAAAGTTTACGAACCTGTTCAGCACCTTGCCAGTCAATTTCAAGTAAAACGTCATGACCTTTGGCCAATTGTTCTTTTACTGTGCGCTGTGCAGTACCGTAATAATTACCAAAAACTTCTGCATATTCAATGAAGCCGCCTTCATTTACCAAAGATAGAAAATCTTCTTTTTTAGCAAAATGGTAATGTACGCCGTCTAATTCGCCAGGACGCTGACCACGAGTGGTATGAGAAACAGAGACATGTAAATTGTTTACACGTTCAAGCAGGGCTTTAACGAGGGATGTTTTGCCCGTTCCCGAAGCAGCAGAAACGACAAACAAGAGACCCGACATGATATTTTTCCTGATATGATAAAATATCTTCTCTATTTTAGAGCAGACGCGCGCCAAACAAAATAGTCAGACGTCTATTGTTTACATTTATTTCAAGTGATACCCGTAAAATTGAGTGGGCATTGAGGATTCTATGGAAATTGTTTTAGCTAATCCACGCGGTTTCTGCGCTGGTGTTGATCGCGCCATCGCGATTGTGAACCGTGCACTGGAATGCTTTAACCCCCCAATATATGTGCGTCATGAGGTAGTACATAATAAATTTGTGGTGGATGACTTGCGTCAACGCGGTGCGATATTTGTGGATGAACTGGATGAAGTGCCTGATGACAATATCGTGATTTTCAGTGCGCATGGTGTATCTAAAGCGGTGCAACAAGAAGCTGAGCGCCGTGGGCTAAAAGTTTTTGATGCGACGTGCCCTTTGGTGACCAAGGTACATATAGAAGTGACCAAGTACGCACGTGAAGGCGTGGAAGCGATTTTGATTGGTCATGAAGGTCACCCAGAAGTTGAAGGGACAATGGGCCAATATGACACCAAAAATGGTGGTTCGATTTATTTGGTTGAAGATGAACAAGATGTTGCTGATCTAAAAGTGGTGCATCCTGAAAAAGTAGCGTTTGTAACTCAGACAACGCTTTCTATAGATGACACAGCAAAAGTGATTGATGCCCTACGTCAGAAGTTCCCTGAAATTCAGGGGCCGCGTAAAGATGATATTTGTTATGCCACTCAAAACCGCCAAGATGCCGTACGTGATCTGGCTGAGCAATGTGATGTTGTATTGGTTGTGGGTTCACCGAACTCTTCGAATTCGAACCGATTACGTGAATTGGCTGAACGGATGGGTAAGTATGCGTATTTGGTGGACAATGCAGATCAGTTGCAGCAAGAATGGTTTAATGAACACACTAAAATTGGCGTAACTGCTGGAGCATCTGCACCTGAAATTTTAATTAAACAGGTAATTCAGCGCCTACAAGATTGGGGGGCGAAAGCACCGCAAGAGTTAGATGGTCGTGAAGAAAATATTACATTTAGTTTGCCAAAAGAGTTACGTATTCCTGTAACTCAGGCATAAAGTGTTAATGACTTAACATTCTGAATTTTTTTAAGAATTGACAGATAATTGCTTTTTGGCAATTATCTGTTTTTTTATGCCTTTTATCCTTATTTGTGTTTGTTTTGTAATTTAATTGGATATTATTTTTAATAGGGTAAAGTTTGGCGCGCCTTGGGGGGAGTATGCAGAAAAATAAAGGATTTACATTAATTGAATTGATGGTGACGATTGCTGTGATGGCGATTATCGCCATGATGGCTGCGCCTTCATTTATTCAATTAGTTCGAAATTATCAATTAACCACAGATACTCGTGATTTTATTGATCTGTTGGCTGAAACTCGCTCGGAAGCAATTTTTAAGCAGAAACCACAAATTTTAGCCGTAAATACAACGGTTGCTGATGCATATAAAACGTGGGTGCCGTCTCATATGCAAAAAGATAGTGGTGAGACGTCTATAACATTTAAACGCTTAGGTCAGACAGATAATGCAGAGTGCTTTATTTTTTCCCATAAAAATGATTCAACATTAAAGGCTTATGTTTATGTACAAAAGGGTGGAACAGTTGTGTACAACAAATCTTTAACCAGTTGCCCAACCTAAAATTAGGGAAAAATATAATGATAAATTCTCAAAAAGGTGTTGGTTTGATTGAGGTGTTGGTCGCGCTCATACTGCTAAGTATTGCTGTATTGGGTTTTGTTGCATTACAGATTAGAGCGGTTACAGCAACGACTGAAGCCAGTATGAATGTTCAAGCGACTAATATTGCCCGTGATTTGGCAGAAAGAATGCGTATGAATCGGGATGGTCTGCTTGAATATAAAAGTGATGCGAGTGCGGCAACGAAATGTGCTTCAGAATTTTGTACACCTAAAGAAATGGCTCAATACGACTATGCGCAAGTAAGTAAACATGCTACCGATTTAGGTATGAATATGAATGTTTTAAATTGCCAAGGCTCAACATTGGTTCGTAAATGTGTATATGTTGCATGGGGCGGTACTACAGCAACAAATGGCACGGCAGCAACAGACTGTACAAACGGTGCGGCATATATCCCAAATGCACAATGTATCATTATGGAGGTCTATAACTATGGAAGCTAATAGACATACGACTTCTTATCACCCGATCAACGGTAATAGAGTAAATGCTGGTTTTACCTTAATCGAGCTTATGATTGCATTAGCATTGGGTCTAATTATCGTTGCTGCAGGATTGGCTATCTTCTTAAGCAGCTCAAGATCCTTAAATTTACAAAATAGCATGGGCGAATTACAACAAAATGCGAATTTTGGTTTATCTGTAGTTACGCATGATATTCGTCATACAAACCTAAATACATTGTCTTCTCAGCGCGTAAACAATATCACTAATGGTTCAGGTGTCATTTTTACTAAAGAAAATCTTCCAACCACTTTATCTGCTTTTAGTGATTTAGAAAGTAAATACGCAACTGCACAAGATAAAGATGCTGATAATACTTCGGGGAATAGTGACCAATTTACGATGCAGTATGTTCCAGTGGAAGAAACAATTACAGATTGTGAAGGAAATAATATTGACGATGCTTCGTCAAAGATTATTGTACAACGCTATTTTTTGGCTGAAACACCACAACAAGTTGAGGGAGAGCCAACGTCTTATTCTTTATATTGTGATGCAGGTTATTACGAATCGACTAGCACAACGATAGACGGTTTGGGCGTGAATGCACAACAACTTATGCAACGAGTGGATGCATTTAAAATACGTTTAGGTGTTAAGAACCCGGCTGGTAATTTAAGATACATGACCATAAACGATTATAAAAAAGACATGGATGATATTCTAGATGCCGAGCCTTGTGAGGCTGATAAATATGCTACGTCATGTACAAGTACTTATTTAAATGTGGTTTCAATTGATGTTGGCGTGCTATCTCGTTCAACTGGAACAATAGGGGCAGATGCAAGTCTAAATACAAAAAAGACGTTTGATGTGGCGGGGCAAAATGTGACTTTAAAAGGTGATGAAGCATTAAATAAAAAATATCTTCGCCAAGCTGTAAATCAAGTCGTTGCTATTCGTAATACATTGGGGGCATCGTAATGAATCAACAAAAAGGTGCGACATTAATTACAGTATTAATTATTTTGGTCATTATTACTTTAATAGGAACAATTGCGGTGAAGTCAGGAATTTTGGGGCTTAAAATCGCAACAAATAGCCAAGTTAATTCACTACTTATGGGGAATTCTGACTCAGCATTATTTAATATTGAAAACCCAGATCAAATTGCAAGACAAATGGCACTTGATGGAATGTTTGCTTATTTTAACTCTGCTGCAAATGCAAAGGATGAATTGGTTTTTTGCTATAGAGCAAGTGAAAGTAGTTTTTTTAAACTGTCTAAAGCAAGTGCAATCTCAGCAGATGGTTCAACGACTAAACAAGGTGTTAGTGGGTTTTGTAAAGCCAATCAGTTTTCAATGGGGCGTTCAGCCGTTATTTCTCAAATTTATTTAATGAAAAATACAACAACTGAAACACCGTTTAGTAGTGTTCCTAAAGGTACCAGTATTGGTCAAAGTTCAGTTCCATCAAGCACCAATAATATTGGTGCGACAGTAATTTCTATATTACCAAGTTTTTCTGCTGCATCTAAATCTGAAATCGAGGCTTGCTTTAAAAAGAAAAGTTCTGAAGTGGCGGCGTGTTTTGAAAATTTAAATATTCCATACAATATGCAACATTCTGATTATGTCGTTGGCGGTCAGCCGAAATTGGTATCGTAAGGAAAGAGGGTTTAGTGATGAAAAAGTTATATCAAAAAAATATACTTTCGGCTTCGGTATCAATGGTGATGACATTGGTGTTATGTCAAAGTGCCGCAACTCAAGCGAGTGATATTGATATTTATAGCAGCACAACTGGTGGTAAAACTTCTATTTTATTAATGTTGGATACATCGGGCAGTATGGGTATAAGTTCTCTAGTATTGCCCAAAAATAATAGCTATGGTAGTCCAGGTGATGTGGATAGCCCGTTGTGTGCGCAAGTTGATGTAAAAGAATTTAAAAATGATTATAAGGACTCCACGGCGGTCAATTTTAAGGAGTGGGCCTATAATTTAAGGGATACTGCAACTAATAGAACATCAATCCAAAAATCAGTGACAATTGGTACAACTACCATAACTTACTACGTTCGCGGATGTACTAGTGGAGGTGTAACTCAATACGATCGACTATCTCGCCTCAAGGATGCAATTTTACCACTGTTGGCAGAAAGTCCAACAACAGGATTGTCTGATAGTGTAGTTATGGGGCTAGGCCAGTTTTCATCTAGAACAGAGTTGACTATTGGTAATGTACCTACAAAATTAGTCGATGGTCATTCCGGTCGGATTGTTGTGCCAAATGCTCCGTTGACAACAGCGCAGCGTATCAAAATAGCTCAAGCTTTAGCAGCAATTAAATCCATTGATACATCAACAAATGAAGATGGAACTCCAAATAGTAATTTAAAAATATCCAGTCAAACCTATCCAGATATAATTAAGGCAGCCAGCGGTACGCCAACAGCACACGCTTATGCAGAAGCTGCTGCCTATATGATGGGGACAAATACAGGTGTTGCTACAACATCAACAAAAGTTAGCTATATTTATGATGGCTATATGTTGAAGCAAAAAGGCTCGGAACAGGTTTATTTCCTTTGTGCGACTTCTGGGGGAGGGACAACCACAGCATTAGGTGCAACTGTGAAACAGTGTCCAAGTGACTGGCCTGAATGGAATAATAATGATAAGACAGTTCAAGGTACAACTATTTATAAGCCTTATGATGGTACATGTACGAGGGCAAATGCTCCCAACCAGAACTGGTGTACTGTTAACTTTAATAATTTTAGAACCGCAGTTGGTGGAGGAATGTCATCGTTATGGGATGCGTATAAAAAACTTCCTGTTGGTTGGCGTTTTGATGGTTGGGTGAAAGTACCTACAGAACCAATGGATATTGAACCAGTTGTTGGTACTGTTTGGGGGTATCCAGATAGTATCAATGGTTTGGTATCGTATCGTACTAATCCTTTTTCACTAGATGGAACTAGTGATAATAATGTTGGTGGTTTTGCATATTCAGTGCCTGAATCGAAAAATAGCAGTAATTATATTGCTGGCGGTTCAACGAATAGTTGTGATGGGAATGGGATTTATTTCTTAACAGATGGTGCACCAAACTCGACGAAAGATGACATGGCGCGAACAATTTTAAATCGATCATTAACTGATACTTATAAATTTTCGGCAAAGCCATCTGGTACAGGCGTTTTAGTTTCACCGACGTTAAAGTCTGATTTATTTGCTGGTGAAACTGGTGGTTGGGAATATATTGGTGAATATGCCAAAAAAATGCGTAATAGAACTGCAACATCAAATACGCAAAAGAACCCTGCTGATATGAATATTAAAACTGCAGTTGTTGGTTTTGGTGCTTCATTTGCTGGTTTAACTAAGAATGCAGATGGCACATATAATTGTGCAAGTGCGCCAAATGAAGATGCTAAAAATGCCTGCTTATGGGGTAGTTCAGCTTATGGTGATGGTGGATTTTATTATGCTGAAAACTCAGCCGATATTAAAAACAGTATTAAAAAATTCGTTACGAATGTAACACCTGATTTTGAACCCATTGCAACAGGTTCACCTACATTACCTCAAGATGCTTTAAATCCATTAACGATTCAACCTTATGGTTATTATGCGTCTTTTACACCAAAGCCTCAGGCGCAATATCGTTTGTGGATGGGTAATCTTAATAAATACAATGTCTATAATGGTGAACTGTATAATAGTTCCAACACTATTAAATTGATTAAAGACGATGGTTCACTTAACTCAAATGCCAATGGTCTTTGGAGTGGTGGTGTGCTTGGTCAATTGGCTTTAGGTACTGCACTTAATTCTGATAATGAAACTTATGTTCGACGCACTATTTTTACAAATAGGACAATTAGTTCGACGACGCCATATACTGCAACTGAAACAAATTCTTTAAAAGAATTAAATGTAAATGCATTGTTTGGAACAGGTGCGAATGCTTCTTTTGTTAATGATCCGCAAAAAAATTATTGGTTGAATTTATTGGGTTACAACGTTGCTGCTAATGCAACGGGGATTACCTTAGATAGTTTATCTTCTGCTGCTGAACTTCGTCAGTTTGGTACAGTAATGCACTCAACACCAATATTACTTACCCAACGTGGTGCAATTAAAGTTGATGTTGCAACGGGCGCGTTAGATACAACAGATCGTGATGATTATTTACTCTTTGGCAGCTCACAAGGGCTTTTACATGTTGTAGATGTTAAAACAGGTAAAGAAAAATTTGCATTTGCTCCTCATGAGATGATGGAAAGACAGCGAGATGCATTTTTAGCTGAGAATTCGACCACTGGTGGATCTGCTAATTTGTTTTATGGGATTGATGCACCATGGACTGCGTATACTCAATATGTTTCAAAAGAGGATGGTTCATTAACAGTACAAGCATCGGATAAAACAAGTGATGGTAGTACGGACACAGATTTAGCACTCAAAGGCTTACAATGGGTATATGGTGGTCTGCGCATGGGTGGTAACAGTTACTATGCATTGGATCTTACTAATTTAGATACGCCGAGCTTGAAATTCCATATTGATCCAAAATTAACTGACTCAAAAATTTATAAATCTGGCTCAACAGTGTCTGTAGAAGCGCTAGATTACATGGGGCAAAGTTGGTCTAAACCGACGCTGGCTTATGTAAACTTTGGGGGGGAAAAACGTCCAGTGATGTTTGTAGGTGGTGGTTATGATGCAGGTTATGAAGCTGCTGATTACAATCAAACTACAACCAAAGGTGGTGGTGCTGGTGTTTATATGTTTGATGCAGATACTGGTGATTTACTGTGGTGGATAAGTGCAAATGCTACAAAAGCCTTAGGAGCTCAAGCATTCACCGATGCGAGCGACGCAAATATCAATATGAAATACAGTGTTGTGAGTCAGATTAATGCAGTCGATCGTGATAATGATGGTTTAGTGGATAATCTTTATTTTGGGGATTTAGCAGGGCAAGGCTTTCGTGTTGATTTAAATAATCTTGCAACGGGTACAGATGAAAATGCTAAAAAAGCTAACTTTGCTAAACGTGTTGTTCGCTTATTTAGTGAGTATAAAACTGGAGGAACAAGCCCACGTTTCTACGAAATGCCAAGTGTTTCTATTCATGAAAGTAATGATGGTTATATTGCCGCTGTTGCTTTTAGCTCTGGGAATAGAAGTAAGCCTTTAGTAGGTGCTGCAGGTACAAATCAGAATGGTTCAACGGTTAGTGCAGAGGATGGTGTATTTGTTGTTTACGACAAAGATGTTGCTAAACCAGCACTATATGGTGAATTGACACTTGTAACGAATAATATAGCCTTAGAATCGTTAAATGATGTAATGGATGACGGTGTTCCTGTCTCCGATAATGATGGTTGGAAGTATACTTATTCTGACAAGGCAGGTGTGTATAAAGGCATGAATGAACTTTATGCACTGGATAGCATGCTATATGTAAACGTATTCCATCGCGATGTACGGGTATTGGTGGTAATTGTGGTGCTGGTGTTAAAGGTGATTCCTATGTGTATCAGTTCTGCTTACCAACAGGTAAATGTCCGTTTGCAACAACAACCTCTGGTGAGCCGAATAAAGCTAAAATAGGTGCTGGTATTTTAGGTTCTGGCCTTGGATTGGGTCATAACAACAATAAAAATAATACTGGCTTAGTAGTAACTCGTCCGGATAGTGTGGATTGTGATGCTACTGCAAATAAAAACTTACCTGAATGTCAATTGTTTAGTACGACAGCAAATTTAAGACAATTGCGTTGGTATGAAACACGCTAGGAGTAAAGAGATGAACTTTTTTTTCTAGTTTAATACGAACGTATGTTACGGAGCTGGCTGTTTCTTCTTCAGATGCACAGTTAAATTCGCTAGCAAAATTTAAAAAGGTAAAAGGTTTTACATTAATTGAACTGATGGTCGTGGTTGTTGTTGTTGCAATTGTGGCAGCAATTGCGATTCCAAGTTACAGTCAATATATAGAACGTAAAGATCTTGCTGTCGCTCGCCAGGAAGCATTGCGTCTGGCAGGAGAGCTTGAGCGCTTTAAATCTAAAAATTTTAGTTATAAAGGTTTTGATGCAACATACTTATATGGTTATCAAGGTACTGATTCCGATGGAAACTCTACTAGTGAAAGCTATTATGATAAAGCTACAGGGAAATTATCATTGCCTTTAGGGGCGAGTGGCTCAGATGTTAAATATATCATTACCTTAGTTGATGGTGGTACTGACCATAAACCTTTGACAATTGAAAAAAATAGTGAAGGTGCAGAAACAACTGATTCTGAAAGCGTTAAGGGATTGAGTTGGGCTATTTCTGTGGAACGTGCTAAAGACGGCACTGAGCCTAAACAGCCACGTAATTATGATTTGCTTTTAACTAATGCAGGCCTTCGCTGTATGACCAAAGTAAAAAATGTTGTGACAACATTCGTAGACTGTGGTGATGAAGATAATAGTGAGTCATGGTAATGAAGAGTGTGAAAGGATTTACATTAATTGAGCTAATGATTGTTGTGGTTATTATTGCAATTCTTGCAGCAATTGCTTATCCCTCATATCAAAACTATGTACAGAGAACTAAACGTGCTGATGCACAAGCAGAAATGATGCAAATTGCACAAAAAATGCAGAGCTATTATGTCATCAACCATAATTATTCGTCCGCAACAATAGATGGTTCAAATACTACAGTAGATTTCCCAAGCCATGATGCACTGTACTCTATAGATTTAGATGCTGGGGATCAAACTTGGACACTCACAGCGGCTCCTAAAAATACTAGCGCTATGAAAAATACTGGTAACTTAACCTTAGATAGCACCGGCAAACAATGCTGGGAAAAAACTTCGGGTGCATGTGAACCATGGGACGGCAAATAACCCCCAAATTCAAAATTGTGGATAAACACTTTTTGATCTTTCATTCAGGGCAAATTTCACGTAAAATATTGCCCTCTATGAAAGGGGTTTGAAATGTATCGATGGTCGGTACAGGGATAATCCGTAAAAACTATAAGGTTCTATCATGGTTGTTATTCGTCTTGCACGCGGTGGTGCTAAAAAACGTCCGTTCTATCAAATCATTGTGACTGATAGCCGTAATGCACGTGACGGTCGTTTCATCGAACGTATCGGTTTCTTCAACCCTACAGCTCAAGGTAAAGCAGAAAAACTTCGTTTAGATGCTGACCGTTTTGCTCACTGGGTTTCACAAGGTGCTCAACCTTCAGAACGTGTTGCTTCTTTAGCTGCTGAAGCTAAGAAAGCTGCAGCTACTGCTTAATTAGTAGTAGGTTACCCATGACACCAACACAGAATGTTCCCGAAGATCGTATTCAGATTGGACAGCTACGTTCAGCATATGGATTAAATGGGTGGCTCTGGGTCTATTCCAATACAGAACCTATGAGCAATATTTTTGACTACCTCCCTTGGTACATTGAGACCAAAGCAGGTTGGCAAACAGTAGATGTAAAACGTTGGAAACCACATGGCAAAGGCTTGGTTGTTTCGCTAAAAGGTGTGAGTGATCGTACCGCGGCAGATAACTTGGTTGGCGCAAATATCTGGATTTCTAAATCGCAACTGCCTCAAGCAGGCGTGGACGAGTATTACTGGTCAGATTTGAAGGGCTTAACAGTGTTAGGTCTTGGAGAAGATGAACAAGAAGTCAACCTCGGTCAAATCCACGAATTGTTTGAAACAGGTGCTAACGACGTGATGGTAGTTCGCGCTACTGCTGACAGTGTCGATAGCGAAGAGCGAATGATTCCATGGCATAAAGATGTAGTACAGCGTGTTGATCTCGAAGCTGGTCGTATCTACGTAAATTGGGGCGTAGATTATTAATCCTTTAAGGATTGACGCAGCAGGAAAATAGAGGAGTCTGCGATGTTTTTTGCAGTCATTACGCTTTTTCCTGAAATGTTTGAAGCGATTACAGCCTACGGTATTAGCGGGCGCGCAGCAAAACGTGACATTGTGCAAGTTCATTGTATCAATCCACGCGACTTTGCTGAGGGCAACTACAAAAGAGTGGATGAACGTCCATTTGGTGGTGGTCCAGGTATGGTGATGATGGCTGAGCCATTAGCGAAAGCAATTCATCGTGCCAAAGAGCTTGCCAAGCAAGCGGGTGCTGTTCATGTACCTGTGGTGTATATGTCACCGCAAGGTAAGACCTTAAATGAACCTGCAGTACAAGATTTCGTCAAATATGATGGATTAATTGTATTGTGTGGTCGTTATGAAGGAGTTGATGAGCGTTTGATCCAACAATATGTTGATCAGGAATGGTCAATAGGCGATTACGTTTTATCTGGTGGTGAACTCCCTGCGATGGTTTTATTGGATAGTGTGATTCGGAGACTTCCGGGTGCAATGTCTGATGAGCAATCACATGTGCAAGACTCATTTGTGGATGGTCTTTTAGATTGCCCACAATATACCAAGCCAGACCATTTTGAAGGTTTAGATGTTCCTGAAGTATTAAAATCAGGACATCATGCCAATATTGAGAAGTGGCGGTTTTTGCAGCGATATCAACGCACTTTAGAGCGCCGACCTGAGTTGGTTGAAAAAGTTGAATTGACCAAGCAGCAAAAGAAATGGCTAAAAGATTCCCAGGTTTAAATTTTTTAAATCTTATATTAGGCTCTTTATGCATTGAAGCGGTCAAGCATAAAGGGAAAGTCAATCGGGTCTATGCGCTTTAGCCTCTAGCCCCAGCGATGATTAGACCTCTTCTAACTCGCATAATCGGAGATACCCCATGAGCGGTAAACATCCTTTAGTACAAGCTGTTGAAAATGCACAGTTGAAACAAGACATCCCTGCTTTTGCTCCTGGTGACACAGTAGTTGTTCAAGTAAAAGTAAAAGAAGGTGAGCGTGAGCGTCTTCAGGCATTTGAAGGTGTTGTAATTGCTAAGAAAAACCGTGGTTTGAACTCTGCGTTCACAGTACGTAAAATTTCTAGCGGTTTCGGTGTTGAGCGTGTATTCCAAACTCACTCACCAATCGTTGCTGGTATCGAAGTGAAACGTCGTGGTGACGTTCGTCGTGCTAAACTTTACTACCTACGTGAATTGTCTGGTAAAGCTGCACGTATTCGTGAAAAATTACCAGCTCGTAAAGCAAAATAATTTGTTTTACAACGCTGTAAAAAAATGCGCCTTTAGGCGCATTTTTTTATGCAAGAAAGAAAATTATAACCCTTGAAGTTTCAAACGATTGGCATGTTGACGGTAGACTGAAACAGGGTCTGGTGCAAATAAGCCTTTCAAGCCTAATACTTGATTGACTTCATCGAAATGGTTCCACTTATAATTATCACGGATGGTTTTACCCAATTTACTGCTGCATTGGCTCACTAAGCCGTCGTTCGGTTGTCCGCTAAATGCTATTGGCCCCATTGCAGTAAAGATCGTATCTGGATCAAGTAAGTTGGTGGTGTTAGATATACCTGTCCATGAATAGAAGCTAATGCCATTGGCTACATTTGGGCCATCAGCACATTTGGTTGTAGGCATACCGAGCGGGAATTTTGCATTAAAAGCTTTCACACCTGGTTGAGACATACTGTAGATCGAAGCTTTAAAATTTGAAGGCAGATTCGACTGCTGGGCGAAGTTAATCACTGGGGTCATTAAGGCATCCATAACTGTCGCTAATACGCCATTTAAAATCGGCACACTCTGTACTAAATCCGCCACAGGTGAACCGTCATTGGTGCCTGCAACTGTACTGACAGAGGCAACCAAATCAGGTCGTACACCAGCAATATATCGAGCCGTAGGACCACCATGTGAATGACCAATTAAATTCACTTTGTGTTTGCCTGTAATTGCAACCACTTGTTCAACTTGGTCTAACAGTTGTTCACCGCGAACTTCAATGGATTCCAATGGGGAGATTTGAGTAGCAAAGGCCGTTGCCTTATGGCTTGCCAAATCGGGGAGAACTTGATACCAATAATCTAGACCAAAAACGGCACCGCCTAAGCGGTTAAAACCAAACATCCCGTGTACAAACACTAGGGGGTATTGGGTTTCAGCATAATTGTCGATGACTTTTTTAGTGGTCGCTTGCTGTATACCCAATTCAGCATGCGTTTGGGTCACTGCCATACTTGCAAGGAGCGTGGCGCAGAGCAATTTTCCTTTCATTTTTCATTCCTTTCTTTTTGTTTTGGTATTCAAACTGTGATTTAGTTCAGTTTGGAAATAGACAAAATTGCCTATCTGACAATTTTTATTGTCATTAAGGATTATAAAAAAAGGAAAGCAAAATGTGAGAACTAATCGACAGAATGAAAGATATTTTGTAAATAGATTAATGAAAATATCATTAAACCCTGAATTTACAGGGTTTAATGTATAGCTTTACTAAATTATAAACCTTGAAGTTTTAAACGATTGGCATGTTGACGATAAACATCGACAGGATCTGGTGCGAACAACGCTTTGAGACCAAGCACTTGGTTGACTTCATCTAAATGGTTCCAGTTGTAGTTATCACGAATGGTTTTACCAAACTTGGCACTACAGCGTGATACGAGGCCATCATTGTCTTTTCCGCCATCGATCAGTAATGCGGTCACTTTTAGGGCTGAGTCTAAATCTAAAATATTGGTGATTTGGCCAACGCCTGTAAATGAATAGTTGTAAATGCCTTTTTCCACGCTATTGCCATCAGCACAATTGGATTTAGGTAAGCCCAGAGGGAATGCGGCGTTATACTTTGCAGAACCCGCTAGCGTTAAACTTGAACCACCTGCCAATGCGTCATGAGGATAAGTCTTTGGATCTAGACCTTGCGCCCAAACGATGGCTTTAGAGACAAAATTCACAGCTCCAACCAAGGGTGCTTCGACAGCGGTGCCTTCAGCTTTTAAAATTAAGTCTGCAACAGGGGATCCTTGATGAGGTCCTGCAACACTGGTTAATGAAGCAACTACATCTGGGCGAACACCGGCAACATAACGAATCGTTGGTCCACCATGACTATGTCCAATTAAATTCACTTTATCCGCACCTGTGAGTGCTTGGATTTCAAGAACTTGTTGTAGAAGCTGTTCGCCACGCACTTCGGTAGAGTTAAAAGGCGATACGCGAGTTGCCCAAACATTTGCACCATTTCGGGCAAGATCAGGAAGGATTTGATACCAATAGTCGAGTCCAAATGAGTCCGTACCAACGGTAATAAAACCACCCATACCATGGTTGAATACGATTGGATATTTGGTCTTTGCATAGCTGGAACTAGCTTTGGCAGTGACTTGGGTTGTTTGCGATGCAGATACATTACTGATGAACGTAGCTGCAATTAAACCTGCTAAAAATGATCCGTATTTCATGAGCGATCCTCAATGTATTATTGTTTTATGACAATATTTATTGTCACTTCTAATAAAGCAATAAAGATCACCTGTTGCAAATTGAAAGAGATTAACTGTGACGCTAAATGTAACAAAATAAAAGATCATGAATTTTCAGATTGATAAAAGCAAATAAGAGGGCCGAAGCCCCCTTATTGCATTTAAATTTCAACGATAAGAATTAAAGTCCTTGCAGTTTTAAACGGTTTGCATGTTGACGGTACAGCGCCACAGGATCTTGTGCAAATAGCCCTGTTAAGCCAAACATCATATTGGCTAAATCGGTATGGTTAAGTTTGTAGCTATCGTTAATGACTTTACCGATATAAGCACTACAACGTGCAACCATACCGTCATTGTCTTTATTGCCATAAGACAATGGCCCGAGTTGCATTAGGATCGTGTCGATATCAAGTAGATTCGTGGTTTGCGCAACACCAGTCCATGAATAGTACTGAATGCCTTTGCTGTCGACTTGCTTTAAGTTTTTGCTGCAATTTTCTGAAGATGCCAAAACACCGTCAGCTACAGCAGATTTTGCAACCGTACTGTTAAATGTAGCAGAACCTTTCTGTGATAATGATTTCATAGAAGCATCGAAATCAATTTCAAGCTCTGGTTTTGCCTGACCCAAAGCAATCAGTGGGCCGACAATATAGTCACCTAAAATATTAAAGGCAGTGCGAGAAAGTGAGTTGCCTTGAATATCATCCGCTACTTTAGAGCCGTGATAGGTTCCTGCAACACCTGTAATAGACGCAATGTACTGTGGTTTTGTTTGAGCAACATACAATACAGTTGGACCACCATGAGAGTGACCGATTAAGTTAAGTTTTGGCTTCCCTGTAATAGCCAAAACATCTTCAACTTGTGCAATTAACTGCTCACCACGATGTGCTGTGGTATTTGCAGGAGATAATTGCGCTGCGAATACGGTTGAGCCATTTCGTGCCATATCTGGCAAGATTTGGTACTAATAATCTAGTCCGATGGTGTCAGTGCCGATACGTGACCAACCGAGCCAACCATGCACCATTAAAATTGGATATTTGGTTTTTGCGTAGTCAGAATTTGCCGTTTCCTTCACCTGGAGGACGCTAGGCGCAGCTTGAGTGCTTGCCGATATACTCATCGCTAAGCCTGCAACTGTAGCTACAGAGGCCATCTTGGCCGTGTTTACTAAAGATCGCATAAATGTTCCTTGATCTGATGTTGTTTTTATTACTTTTTAATAATGAAAATACTCTCTGTTTTTAAGCAACATCTTTGTGATTGGCTAGGCCATATCTTTGATTTTAGAGAGTTTGAATAGACAAAGATGCCTTGTCATTTTTTCATGCTCGGTTTGAAATTCCATGTCATTTTAGGACAGGGACGGCGTTGAGGTGACAAGTATATTTATATACATTCGTTTTTTATTTTTATCGTTTATTTTAGTTGTTATGATTTAAGAACTTATTGAATTAAATTGTTTAATGCGTACAAATAAAAAAATTGTAAACAAAAAAGGACGTCCAAAGACGTCCTGTTCAGTGCTGAAAGGGAACTAACTTTTGAGTTAAAGTCCCTGTAATTTTAAACGATTGGCATGTTGGCGGTAGAGCGCAACTGGGTCAGGTGAAAATAGGCTGCGTAGGCCAAAGATCATATTCACTTCATCTAAGTGGTTGTGATTGTAGTCGTCGCGGATTACTTGTCCGATGTGGGTGCTACAGCGTCCAACCAAACCGTCATTGTCACGATTTCCATAGGCCAAAGGGGCAAGCTGACTAATCACTGTATCTAGTACATCTAATAGATTCGTGGTTTGCGCTGTACCTGTCCATGAGTAGTAATACACGCCATTGTCGACTTTGGCACCCGACTGATTGCAGTTCGCAGCCAGTGCTGCGGTTGGAAATTTTGCATTAAATTCAGCAGAACCTTTTTCACTGATCGCGGTAAGTGATGCATCAACACTGTTGGGTAGACTCGAGTTGCCTTCAGCCCAAGTAATAATCGGTGCTAAGAGTTGATCGCCAAGGACCTCAAAGACTGAATTAATGGTTTTATTCGCTTGGATTTTATCTGCGACTAGAGAGCCACGATAAGTGCCTGCAACCCCAGTCACCGAAGCTACATATTCAGGTTTGATCGCTGCAATATAGCGAGTTGTCGGTCCACCATGTGAATGACCAATGAGATTCACTTTGGGTTGGCCGGTCAGAGCAAGGACTTCTTCGACTTGAGAGAGTAATTGCTCACCACGGACTTCAGTGGACTCTAGCGGAGAAACTTGGGCAGCAAAGGTATTGGCCCCATTACGAGCTAAATCTGGCAAAATTTGATAAAAATAATCCATGCCAAAGCTGTCAAAACCAATGCGAGTAAACCCGAACATACCATGGGTAAACACAATCGGATATTTGGTCTTGGCATAGTTTGCCGAGCTGTTGGCGGTGACATGTTGGAGTCCTGCTGCAGCTTGGGATTGTGTGCTGGCGATCGCTGCTGATACAGCCATAATTGCGCATAAAAGAGCTTGTGGTTTTTTCATCATTTCATCCTGAAATTGAGGTTGTTTTTAAATTGTTGTTTGCAGTTATTCTGCGAAAGGTAATTTTCCACCTTGATCATGTACAGATTCAAAGGTACTGACGCGGAGCTGATCTTCCTTCGATTTAAAATGTTGATTACGGAGTTGCTGCACCGCTTGTTGTTTAGCACTGTCACTCATATTGCTTTTCACAATGCTGTCACGCTCTGTGAGGTATTGATTTACGCTAGATTTCCAAGAGCTGCGCTGGCTGTCTAAATTTTCAAGGCGCTGAGTAGCTTCTGGACCCACTAAATTTAACCGCATTTGATGAATTTCTTCGCTTGAACCACCACGGGCTTTAATGTCTGCTGTGAGCTTGCGTAAATCTTCAAGTTTATTGATTTGTCCCAGATTTTCTTTCCAATCTTCTGGGAGTTCATCAAACAGGGCTTTTAGTTTTTTGGCTTTTTCTGATTCAGACAGTTTTTTGTCATTTACTACTTCCATGCGATTTAGCGTGTATTCGTGATAAGTATTTTCCTTGCCAAATAAACCTTCAATTTCATAATCAGAAAAGAACTGTTTTCTTAAATTCTGGGTGCTGCTGTAGATCGAGCGATAGTATTGTGGTGATTCTTTGTCGTCGCTTGGTGGCTGTAAATGACCTAACTGTTCACGATATTTCATATAACGATCCCACAAATCATAAATTTGGGACAGCGCAGGTTCTTTATGACCTTGTGCAATGTAGGCTTTAAAATCCTTTTTAATTTGATCTATCGACTTTTCACCATACTGAGTAATGAAATATTCAAAGCAATTCCGTGTTTGTTCATTCACGATCAAACGGTTTGAACCATCCATACTGATTTGACAGTTAACTTCCGTGTCTTGTTGACTTGGACTGAGCAGCGAAGAACCGCTTGTTGCTTGAGCCGTAGCGCTTTCGCCCTGAGCTAAAGGCCTATTTTGTTGTTGAATCGATTGATCTGAAGGATCATTTTGTGATGCTTTTGGCGCAAGCCAATATATGAATGCAGCAACTGCGATAACGACCAAGGCAATGATGAGCCAAAGTTTATTTTTTTGCATATCCCAATGCACCTTTATTCCGTTTTTAATTGTTTTAGAGTTCTAAATGCGAACTCAATATGACATAAAACGCAGATAAAAACATAGAAGAGTTGTAAACGTTAGAGGTGGGTTGTTACCATTGCGCTGTTCCTGTATTAGCCAAATTTTGACATGAAAAAAGCCTCTCCTAAGATCCAACGTCGTCCTGTACATGGTGTATTTCTTTTGAATAAGCCATTAGGTATTAGCTCGAATGCAGCCTTACAGAAGGTTCGTTGGCTGTTTCGTGCGCAAAAAGCAGGGCATACTGGTGCGCTTGATCCACTGGCTTCAGGTTTATTACCAATTTGCTTAGGTGAAGCAACAAAGTTTTCGCATTTTTTATTGGATTCGACTAAACGTTATAAAACCACGGTCTTTTTAGGACACAGTACCACGACGGGTGATGTGGAAGGTGAAGTACTATTAGAGCAAGCTGTTCCAACATTGACTGAAGAAAATATTCAAAATGTCTTGGCGCAATTTGTAGGGGATATTCAACAAATTCCACCCATGTATTCGGCATTGAAAAAAGAAGGCCGCCCTTTATATGAATTGGCACGTAAAGGGATAGAAATTGAACGAGAAGCACGTCCAATTTCGATTTATGCCATCGAGTTATTATCATTTAATGAGAATAGTATTACACTCGACATCACCTGTTCCAAAGGCACGTATATTCGTGTATTAGGCGAAGATATTGCCAAAGCATTGGGTACTTTTGGACATTTAACCTATCTACACCGTATTCAAACGGGTCATTTTGATCTTAACCCAAGCTTTACCATTGAATATTTAGAGAGTCTGTCCGAAGCTGAGCGTGAAGCATTATTGCTGCCGGTGTATTCACCTGTCGATCATTTCTGCAAAGTGCAAGCGCCGGAAGGTCGAGCTGAATATTTTAGTCGTGGAATGGAAAGTAATATTGAGCATGCTGCGGAAGCGCAGGTTTTGGTATTTGATGGGGAACGCTGCTTAGGTCTAGCGGAAATTACCGATCGTAAGCGCTTAGTACCAAAACGTGTATTAAATCTTGAATAGTCATCAACAGCCACTGAAGCCAAATTATGGAAATTGAAATCATCTTAAGCCTGCTATTTTTTGCATTTTTTGCTGGTGCAATTGATGCAGCTGTTGGCGGTGGCGGACTGATTCAAATTCCTGCCATTATGAATGCCATGCCGCACTTATCTCCAGCGACCGTATTTGGCACCAATAAGTTGTCTTCGATCTTTGGTACGGCTTCGGCGTCCTATTCTTTTTTACGCCAAGTCAAACTCCGTTGGAAATTACTTGCGGTCATTGCAAGCTGTGCATTTGTTGCTTCCTTTGTGGGAGCAGCCTGTGTATCAATGATTCCAAAAGAAGTCTTACGTCCTTTCGTTTTGGTCATGTTGATTGTGATTGCAATTTATACCTTTGCCAAAAAACAATTTGGTCAGGTGCATGTACGCCAAGAACTGACTCCTAAAATCCTCGGTTTTGCCGCTATTGGTAGTCTGGTGATTGGCTTTTATGACGGCATCTTTGGACCTGGCACTGGCAGTTTCTTTATTTTCTTTTTTATTCGTTATCTACAAGCAGACTTTTTACATGCCTCTGCTTTGTCAAAAGTCGCCAACTTAACCACCAACCTTGCAGCACTGAGTTTTTTTGCGCCCACTGGCCATGTGTTATTTGCGATAGGCTTAATGATGGCTGTAGCAAATATTTTAGGCTCGATCGTTGGTGTACGTGCGGCAATTAAATACGGTAGTGGCTTTATTCGAATTCTATTTTTGATTTTGGTGAGTATTTTGATTGTACGGTTGGGTTATCAAACCTTTACGGGACAAGCATAAAACAAATCTTAACAGAGCGTTGCTGAATTCTGTCGCTGAAATGATTAGTATGAAAATAAGCGACTCGTTTGAGTTGTGGATAATAATTAAATTTCATAATACACAATTAGCTAAGCATCAGAGGTCATCACTACAATGAATATATTTGAAGCTTTACGCCAAAGTCATGAAAAGCAACGTGAACTTGCTGAAAAACTCATTCAAACATCAGGGGATACACCTGAGCGTCGAGATTTATTTGAGCTGCTCAAAAATGAGTTATTTGCTCATGCTGTTGGCGAAGATCGTTATTTTTACATCCCGTTAATGATGACTGATTCAGGCTTAAACATCACCCGTCATGCATTGGCGGAACATCATGAGATGGATGAATTATTAGAGCAACTGACGGAAACTGAATTTAGTAATCCAGGTTGGTTGGCAATTGCGAAAAAGTTATCTGAAACAGTACATCATCATTTGCAGGAAGAAGAACATGGCTTTTTTCAGCAAGCGGGTAAAATCTTAGATGAAAAACAAAAGGAAAGTTTAGCCAAACAATATTTGGCAGAATATAAAAAATACAAGAAGGCGGATAAAGACAGTTTGACGGGATAAATATTAGTGAGTTTTGAGGACAAATTCCAAATTAAAAAAGACGGCAGAGGCCGTCTTTTTATTTCAGCGATTAAGATGAAAATTAGTTTGATCCGCTAGTCGTTGTAGTGCGAGAGGAGCGCATTGTCACCCCGACCGAGGCAAGCATAATACACACCAAAGCAAGCCATTGCCCTATATTAATGCGTTCTCCCAATACCACCATACCCGTAATGGCTGCCAAAGCAGGTGAGATACTCGACAATGTGCCATAACTCAGCTTGCTTAGAATCTTCAATGCTTTGAGGTCAAGGGCATAAGGTATGGCTGTAGCTAAAATCGCAATCAATAAGGCTTTCGGCCAATATTGGGTATCGAGTAGGGCGGGTGCATTGTTATATAGTCCAATCGGGAGCAAGGTCAGTGCGGACAGTGTGATGGCAATCGTTAGCGCATGCATACCAATATTTTGATGTACCACTTTTTGTCCAAAGAAAATATAGAATGCCCAACAGAGTCCCGCTGCTAAGGCACAGGCTGCTCCAAATATTGAGAAATTACCACTTTGAGCTTGTCCCCAAGGTACCATCAGCGCAATCCCTAAGATCGCCAAAAACACCCAAATATAGTCACTACGATTTTTAATCGACAGCAGTGCCAAACCTAGCGGCCCAATAAACTCGAGTCCTACGGCAATGCCTTGAGGGAGTTTGCCCAGTGACATATAGAACAAGACATTCATGAGGCACAGTGCTGCGCTATAGCAGAGCAGATCACGCCATTTTAAAAACGACAGTCGTTTTAAAATGTGCCATGAGCGGAACATCAAACAAATAATAATCGAGGCAAAACAGAGTCGTAAAATGGTCACACTGAGTGGATCAAGCACCAAAAATAATTGTTTGGCGAATGATGCACTGATTTGATAGGAGATCATGGAGAGCACCATGAAAACAACAGCGAGAAGTTGTGAATTTGGCATGCGGCACACAGTTGTTGGGCGGTGTTAAGCCCTATTTTTGAGTCAGTACAGTATAGCGGTTAATGTTGAATCATTGATGACTTTTCATAGGCAGAAATGCAATTTGCAGGTTTTGAATTTAAAAAAAAATTGAATATAAAAAATCGTCTTTAAATCGCCACCATTTTTAAATTCAAAATAAAAATGGAGATATTTTCAAAAGATTAAGGCGGTTTGAATTTAAATTGATTTGGCCTTTTGCGTGGTATAAGTACAGCCAATCGAAGCACTGATTATCACTGCCAATGCCAACCATTGTGTCCATAACAATTGTTCATGCAAAAAGATAAAACCCGAGAGAGCGGCAACAGCGGGTTCCAAACTCATGAGTGTACCGAAACTCAGCGCAGTCATGTTACGTAGCGCAATCATTTCTAGAGTAAAAGGTAAAGCACTAGCTAAGGTCGCAAGTGCAATAAAATACAGCAGACTACTTGGCTCAAACGCCTGTGCCGGCATACCTGCAAAGATTGCGATGGGCATCAGAACACACATGCCGACGAACATGCCTAAGCAAACGGTATGATTGCCTGAGACCCCTGATGGTTTTTGACCTGCCACGATATAGAGTGCCCAACACGCACCTGCACCGAGGGCAAGCAAGATCCCAATTGGGTCAAGACGTTGTGCTGCTTGATCAAATGGAAACAGCAAAATTAGGCCTAGAATTGCAAGGCCGACCCAGACGAAGTCGAATTTTCGTCTTGCTGCCAATAGTGCAACACTTAAAGGGCCAATAAATTCAAAAGACACGGCAATGCCGAGCGGGAGACGATCAATCGACAAGTAAAATAGCATATTCATGCCTGCAAGAGCACAGCCATAACTGATAATCGCAGACCATTTGACTTGTTTAAAATTGATCTGCCAAATTTTAAAAATAATCGCCAAAATCAAAGCGCCTAGCATTAAACGCATGGCCGAGACGGTCAGTATGGGAAATTGACCGAAAAGATATTTGGCAAATGAACCGCTGCTTTGCATGCTGATCATGGCAATAAGCAAGATCAGCGGTGCTTGGACAGCCGGTGCAACTTTAAAATTTGGCATAAACTAAATTTGTTTCGATGACTCGAAGAGCGGGAGAGTGGCACTAGCCAGATTTTAAAATTTTATAACAATAAAAAAACCACAGCCCGAAGGCTGTGGCTTCAGTGTCTAATTAAATTAGAACAATACGCGAACGCGGATTGTACCTTCAACTTCGTGAAGTGTATCCAATGCTTCTTTAGAAGCAGTTGCGTCAACGTCCATCACTAAGTAACCCACATCACCTTTAGTCATTAAAGACTGACCAGAGATGTTGATACCGTGTTCAGCAAACAAGTTGTTGATTTTTGAAAGAACGCCTGGCACGTTTTTGTGGATATGAAGTAAACGGTGTTTGCCTTCAGTCAACGGTAACGCGATTTCTGGGAAGTTCACTGCAGATAAAGTCATACCTTTATCAGAGTAAGCAACGAATTTTTCAGCAACTTCAAGACCGATGTTCGCTTGCGCTTCCATCGTAGAACCACCCACGTGAGGAGTCAAAATCACGTTGTCTAAGCCACGAAGTGGAGAAACGAATTCTTCACCGTTTGCTTTAGGTTCTTTAGGGAATACGTCTACAGCCGCACCAGCAATATGACCAGATTTGATTGCATCAGCAAGATCTTCAATGATGACACATGTACCACGTGCAGCATTGAGGAAGATTGCGCCTTCTTTCATTTGAGCAAATTGGTCTTTGCCGAAGAAGTTGCGAGTTGATGGAACGTCTGGAACGTGTAGAGATACGACGTCTGCATTGGCAAGAAGTTCACCCATAGAACCGACTTGACGTGCATTACCCATTGGAAGTTTAGTTACGGCATCGTAATAAATTACGTGCATACCTAAACTTTCAGCAAGTACAGAAAGTTGCGAGCCAATCGAACCGTAACCAACAATACCTAAAGTTTTACCACGAGTTTCAAATGAACCGACTGCAGACTTGTTCCAACCACCACGGTGAGTTGAAGCAGATTTTGCAGGAACACCACGAAGTAATAGAATCGCTTCAGCAAGTACTAGTTCAGCAACTGAACGCGTATTTGAGTATGGTGCGTTAAATACTGGAATACCGCGAATCATTGCAGCATTTAAGTTCACTTGGTTTGTACCGATACAGAAACAACCCACAGCAATCAGTTTGTTCGCCGCTTCAAAAACTTCTTCAGTTAATTGAGTACGTGAACGAATACCAATGAAGTGAGCATCTTTAACCGCTTCTTTCAACGCTTCACCCTCAAGCGCAGTTTTACGGTAGTCAATGTTGGTGTATCCAGCAGCATTTAGAGTGTCGATTGCGTTTTGGTGAACGCCTTCTAACAACAAGAAACGAATTTTATCTTTAGGTAAAGAAAGATGTTGGCTCATTACGGCTCCGCTACAAAGGCCAAATTTAGTGCGCATATAATAGCATAGGAAGTCGCCTGATATACATTTCCTTTATGACTGACGTCATGGCTATTTTGGCGAATGATGAGTCAATTTTTTTAGATTTGGTCTAATTAACTTGGTCATATTCCTCGTGACATTTTGAAATCACGTTTTTCTTTGGGTTTTGTCAAAAAAAGCCCAGTTATAGCTTATAATGGTGCCGCTCAAAATCATCATGACCAAGTCCCTGACATTTTGATGCGCTCTGTTTCAGGCTTTTTCCCTTGAAATATGCGTTACCGCAGTTTTGACTGAATGAAGTCTGGACCTTTAAAAAAACTTGTTTACTTCTTGCAAGGTCTGAAAACGATGAATGCTCCAGTCGCTTTAACCCCAGAGTTATTGACCCAATTGACCGCTATTGTTGGCGAAAGCCGAATTAAAACCGATGCGGATAGTCTCCAAAATTGGGGTCGTGACCATACTAAGCACTTCGATCCAAACCCGTCGGTCGTCGTTTTCCCTTCAAGCACAGAGCAAGTTCAACAAATTGTTAAGCTGGCAAACCAATTTAATGTCGCGATTACCCCAAGTGGCGGTCGTACAGGTTTGTCTGCGGGTGCTGTGGCTGCTAACGGTGAAATCGTGGTAAGCATGGACAAGATGAACCAAATCTTGGAATTCTTCCCAGCTGACCGGATGGTACGCGTACAAGCAGGCGTGGTGACTGAACAACTTCAGAATTATGCTGAAGAACAAGGTATGTATTACCCAGTCGATTTTGCATCATCTGGTTCATCACAAATTGGCGGTAACATTGGTACCAATGCCGGCGGTATTAAAGTGATTAAATACGGCATGACTCGTAACTGGGTGTTGGGCATGACCGTGGTTACAGGTAAAGGTGACATCCTGCGCTTGAACAAAGGCATGATCAAAAACGCGACGGGTTATGCGCTTCAACACTTATTTATTGGTGGTGAAGGGACTTTGGGCCTCGTGACTGAAGCTGAAATCAAACTAGAACGCCAACCCCATGACTTACAAGTATTGGTTCTCGGTGTGCCTGATTTTGATGCGATTATGCCTGTTCTACATGCCTTCCAAAAGAAAATCGACCTGACTGCATTTGAGTTCTTTGGTGAGCTTGCAATGCAA
The DNA here is from genome assembly GCF_003268405.1 of Acinetobacter sp. CFCC 11171. Classification (NCBI taxonomy): domain Bacteria; kingdom Pseudomonadati; phylum Pseudomonadota; class Gammaproteobacteria; order Moraxellales; family Moraxellaceae; genus Acinetobacter; species Acinetobacter sp. CFCC 11171. The sequence goes on from NZ_LQXP01000004.1 coordinate 105,089, forward strand.
AAAGTATTGGACAATGGTCATGTACAACGTCCATTTGAAACACCATGTCCGTTCTATGTTTTACTTGAGTTTGAAGCACCATTTGAACCGATCATGGATGCGGCAATGGAAATCTTTGAACATTGCATGGAACAAGGCTGGGTACTGGATGGCGTGATGAGCCAAAGCTTAGACCAAGTACATAGCTTATGGCGTTTACGTGAAGACATTTCAGAGTCAATCGCACCGTTCACTCCATACAAAAATGACATCTCAGTTCTGATTACACATGTGCCTGCATTTATTAAAGAAATTGATGCAATTGTGGAAGCGAACTACCCAGACTTTGAAATTTGCTGGTTCGGTCATATTGGTGACGGTAACTTGCACTTAAATATTTTGAAACCTGCGGATTTAAGTAAAGACGAATTCTTTGCAAAATGCCAAGTGGTAAACAAATACGTATTTGAAACTGTGAAAAAATATGACGGTTCAATTTCTGCAGAACATGGCGTGGGTATGACTAAAAAGCCTTACCTCGATTACACACGTTCAGCAGAAGAAATCGAATATATGAAAGCATTGAAAAAAGTATTCGATCCAAATGCGATTATGAACCCAAGTAAATTGTTCGATCTTTAATTTTTTAAAGACGATTGAAAACGCATCTTCGGATGCGTTTTTTATGGCTATAGCATGCTTTTTAGCCGCCTATGGATGAGAAACAGCACATTGATTTTGTGGACTGGACTACTTCTTTTACATTGCTTAAATAGTGTTTTGGACAAATGTTCGGCATGATAGGGCTGAATAATAAATTTGAGTTGGTTCTATGTATCGTTTAATTGCTGTGTCTGCATTGTGTGTGGGGATGTTGGCGGGTTGTGCGACAACGCAGAAAATTGTGTCTAAAGTCGGTTCTTCTGCTACGCCACTCGATCAGGTATTAAAAGAACGTCCTGATTTACGTAAAGAGCTGTCGACTGTGGAAATTCGTCAGTACTTTAACCGTGTTGAGTCGCCAAATGCGGGGCAGGTGAAAGTGACTGAAACGGGTTTGATGGATGATTCGGTGAAATCAATTCGTACTATTTATAGTTTTAGATTGGTGGATGGTGACTGGGAGCGTGTAAATACGCAAAAGGAATATCAGTGCCAACGTGGTAAAAATACCAAGACTTTCCAATCGGCGAAGTGTCCTTAAATTATAAAAAGTTAAGGTCTAAATTTCTTATTAAATATTCAGCATGACGGGGTCCTTTCATTTTAAATTCGATGATTGGAGCTCGTATCTACTTTTGTTTCGGCAAAAGTAGCAAAACCATCTTTCATCCGCAAAACTCGTCAAATACCATCTTCAATTGTGTAGGTCGCAGAAACTTTACATATTGAATGTGTCCTGACTCGGACAGTTGCGGATGAGTTTCCGCGTATCTTAATTTTCATCCTAAACATAGAATATTCAATCCTAAAAATTTTCTCGTGAGTTCGTATAGTTTTTAATAATATAAAACCGAATTCAAATCATGATCAGATTTCAAATTTATGATGAAAACCCTAGCCTTCATCCACGTCAATGACTCAGGTTCACCCGTTGGTGACTTTGCTCCAGTCACATCAGTATTTTCCCATTATGAGTTGGGCAATACCGTTTCGCCGTTTTTATTACTCGACCATTTAGGGCCTGGGGTTTTGAAACCAACCAAACTGAAAAAAGGCGTATTGGAACATCCACATCGAGGGTTTGAAACCGTCACCTTGGTGTTTAAAGGTGAACTTGAACATCATGATACAACTGGCGGCGGTGGTGTCATTGGTGAGGGCGATGTACAGTGGATGACTGCTGCTTCAGGCATTCAGCATGAAGAAGTCTTTAGCCATGCCTTTGCACAGCGGGGCGGAGCATTTGAAATATTGCAATTGTGGGTCAATTTACCTGCTAAAGATAAAATGAATCCTGCACGCTATCAGAGCTTAGACAAAGCCAGTATTCCTATTATGAATTTAGCCCAAGATGCTGGTTATGTAAGGGTGATTGCAGGGCAATATTTAACAGCCCATGGCCCTGCAGAGACACATACACCCATGCAAGTATTTGATGTCTTTGTCAGTGCCAATCAAAGTATCACACTACCTGCACAAGAAGGGGATACCACACTTGTGTATTTACGCTCAGGCAAACTGAAATTTACTGAAACAGATGAACAGTTAAATGCACAGCATATGGCAGTCATGTCGAGCCAAGGTGAAAATGTCGAATTGACGGCAGTCGAAGATAGCCACATATTGTATTTATCGGCGCAGCCTTTAAATGAACCCATCTATGGGCGAGGCTATTTTGTGATGAATCATTTTGCAGAAGTCATGCAAGCCTATGAGGACCTAAAACAAGGTCGCTTTATCCAAAAAGCAGACAATGAAAAGCCATAAAAGTGGCTAGATAAAAAGACCAATACAACGCCAGCAAACACTGTTAAAATAGTCGGACTCAAACCGACAGATCGGTTCGTTGAAGTTCATTTTATCTCTATCTAGCGTCTTGTGAATACGACGCACATATGGCGGATACGCCGAAAATTCATTTTTAAAATTAATATTACAATGCTCGTCATTGGGCTGAAGTGTCTTTCCCTATTTGTCATTTCAAGCTCGACAGCACACATTTGATATGTAGATAACAATGCAAAACGTACAAACCACAAAATTAAGTCGTGCCACCTTAATGTTTCCCTTGGCATTGGTTTTATTTGAATTTTCTGTCTATATCGGAAACGACTTAGTCCAACCCGCCATGCTTGCAATTACCCAAGAGTTTGGTGTGAGTAGTGCATGGGCACCCTCGTCGATGTCATTTTACTTATTGGGAGGTGCTTGTGTCGCTGCGATATTAGGACCCTTGTCAGACCGATTAGGCCGTAAAAAAGTCTTGTTGGGTGGTGTGGCATTCTTTAGCTTATGCTGTTTAGCGATATTGCTCACACATAATATCGAAAGCTTTTTAACGTTGCGTTTTTTACAAGGTTTTGGCTTGTCGGTTATTTCAGCCGTGGGCTATGCTGCTGTTCAGGAAACTTTTGAAGAGCGAGATGCCATCAAAGTCATGGCGATCATGGCGAATATTTCACTACTGGCACCACTGATCGGTCCTGTCCTCGGTGCCTTTATGATTGATCACGTGTCATGGCATTGGGGCTTTATTGGAATCGCATTTTTATCTTTTCTGAGTTGGTTTGGTTTAAAAGCCAAGATGCCGACTCAGCACATCAGCATTCCAAAGCAACCGGTGGGCTATATCATTGATGACTTTAAACAGGTGTTAAAAAACAAACGCTTTTTGGCACTGACACTGGGTCTACCGATGTTGGCAATGCCACTGATGCTATGGATTGCGCTATCTCCGGTCATATTAGTGGAGCAGCTAGGACTGAGTAGCATGCAATACGGCATGGCACAGTTTCCCGTTTTGGGCGGACTAATCCTCGGTAATATTGTTCTGATTAAAATCATCGACAAACTGCCTCTAGGTCAGTCTGTGATGATCGGGCTACCGCTGATGTTACTCGGAACGAGCCTCGTGGTCATTGGGACGATGACTGAAAGTTATTTTCTGACCTTTCTCATTCTCGGCATGAGCTTGGTCAGTTTTGGTGAAGGGATTAGCTTTTCTGTGCTCTATCGTTTTGCCTTAATGTCGTCTGAAATGTCGAAGGGCACAGTGGCTGCAGCAGTGTCTGTGATCATGATGCTGACGTTCTTTGCTGTGATCGAAATCGTGCGCGTGCTATATGAAAACTTTGGACTTTGGGCCTATAGTTTGGCGGGTTTTACCCTCATTATCTTGTGGTTCAGCCTACCACGCTTGGTGGTACGAGATATTATGCGACAGCGTAAATTGACGGGTGAATTTTAAATTCGAGTCCATGCCATTATAGAAAAAGCCCAATGCTGTGTAGAACAACATTGGGCTTTTTTATTTGTTGTATACCGTCTTAATTTGATGTTGCAGGTTGTTCTGCATTTTTTAATTTACGATCGAAAATAAATGGACCAAAAGGCAAAATCGATGCAATTAAGCCCATTAGAAATACGCTAAGAGACCATTTTTGCTTTTCACAGACCACAAATAGCACCACCAAGAAGGCAATAAACAAGACGCCATGTCCCATACCGACGTATTTGACCAATATTGGATTATCCATCAGGTACTTCATTGGCATAGCAATGAACAACAATAATAAAAAGGAGATGCCTTCGAGTAGGCCCACAAAGCGTAAGGTCTTGATATTCATGCGAAGTCTAAATTCAAAGTGATTTCAGCCTTGAGTCTACCTGAAAGCACTGCAGGAACGAAGCATTCCCGTTGAAATAATTGATCCGCATATTGAATCTAAGTTGATGTATTTAAAGTTAATTCTGAGTCGTCTGCTCGGATTAACCTTCTAGATCCGTTAACGCATCTTCAATCGAACCCTGATCAAATTCATAGTTACAGCCGAGTAAAATCATCGGGCTTTTTCCGGTCATTTAAGACAGGCTTAGTTTGTGATTGATGGCATGTAGATCATCTGTTTCGGATTCCGTACGTAGGATTTTTTCACCACGGAAAAATGGCATATCGGCAAACATCGGATGTTGTTCAATACCATATTTTTGGGCAAGTTTTTTCACATCGGCTTGGCGATAGATCGCGAATACTGCATTGGAAGACAGGCCAATTTCTTGGGTCGGCATGCCAAAAAAATTCAACAACTTGCGTATTTTTATAGATATAAATAAACGGTTGATGTGGGTCATCATGGCGTTTCCAGCCCAATTGCCCCAGAGCCTTTTCATAGTCGAGCAAAGTGTCATGGTAGGTGTCGTAATCGGCCTGACATTCCAGAATACGCTTTAAATCTTGTGCTGTCGGTGCTGCAAAAACAGAAGACGCAGCTAAAAAAGAGGTCGCCACAATCGTAGGTAATATGAGGCGTCTAAAACCTAAACTAAGCATTTTCATCATGAGTCTCGAATGATTTTATTTAATTTCCGCCTGAATCAGCTGTGTTCGAAGCTGAATCAGTTCGGCTAATGTTTCTAATAATAAACTGATTTGCTTGAGCACCAGTTGTAGGTGATTAGACCGCATTTCTTCAGTGCTGAGTGTTTGAATTTCGAAAAGTTTTTGCTGAATTTTCTCAGGGTTGAGCGGTTTTTGCTGAATTAAGACGTCGTCTAGGGTGCTTTGACACCATTGCAGCAGTTCAAGGACTTGTTGGTCTTGTACTTGTTCACGGTGGCTCCCCAGTGCCGAAATATAACTGAGCTGACTATGGCTATACACCAAATAGCGAAAGGCGTGTTGTATCAAGTTCTGGTCAGGATCAGGTTCCGTACTTAAACTTGAAATCATGCTCGATAGTTCAGTCTGAGCATTATGGGCTGAACGACGGGCACGCCGATAAGCAATGCTATTGGTTTTCCCATGGAGATATTGCTCAACCACGGCATCAAAATAATGCAGGGTCGCAGCAGAGCTTTTTTGAATGGTCTTGGAAATATTGCGAAAGTCCCAATCTGGCCAGATGACATTGACTGCGAACCATGCAATAAAACAGCCGAGTAGGGTATCAACGATACGCGGTAAAATAACCGCATAACCTGCGCCTTTTAAATTAAAAATCAGCAAGACCATTAAGGTTGCCATGAGGGTCGCCATGGCATATTTTTTGGCACTCAGATAGAAAAAGCATACGCCAAAAATAATTGTCAGTAGCAATTGACCTTCGACACTTGGCACAAAATACAAAATAGGAATGCCAAGTAAGACCCCTAATATGGTTCCCAAAGTCCGCATTTTTAAACGACTTTTGGTCGCAAAATAGCGCATCTGACAGACAAATAAACTGGTCAATAATATCCAGTAGCCATTTTTTGCAAAGGGCAGTAGCGAAATGGCATAGCCCATAGCAAAGACAAAGGCGATGCGAACAGCATGGCGAAATAAGGCAGATTCTGGACTCAAATGCTGTTTCAGTTTGAGCCATAAATCGTGCAAACCGTGAATGTCGTCGTCGAGTAAATTGAGGTTGTCGATATGCTGCTGATAGGCCTGTTGCTGTGAATGATCTAAATCCTGCACATGCGAAAAGCGTTCTTGCACACTGTCCAAATTACTCAAGATCAGCTGTAGATTTTTCACTTCTATATTTTGCGGATTATTGGCCATCCACTCCTGCAAAGAGGCATGCAAATGTGCCAGTGCTTGCGCAGTAATAGGATCAGGCTGATAGGGCTGTCGATGCAAAATGCAGTAGGCCAACTGTTGGCAAGCCTGCGCTTGTAATCGAATATTTTTTTGAAAACGAAAAATTAAATCGGTACGGCTAAAATTTTGATGAATTTGTTCGTAGTGTAAATAATTCGCACTGGCCTGTTCGTGAATATCTTGTGCCAAGAAATATAAATTCAGCCAGTAGATGGTGTTTTTATTTGCTCTTGAGGCTTTTAAACGGGTGAGTAAAGAAGCTTTGGTCGTGTTTAAACTCGGAATGACATCACTGTTTTTGAGTGATAATTCATATAGTAAGTGTTCCACATTGTTGACATTATCTGGGTCAAATAAGCGTGCTTTTGCATTCAGTACTTCGGCGATTTGTAAAAAACAACGCGAGAGATTGTCCTGTACGGGGAGGGTGGGTTTAATCAGGTAAAAGAGAATCGAGGTCAAGCCATACCATAAGGCCCCTAGAACAAAGCAACTAGGTTGAAAATACCAGGTGTCATATTCGCCCAAGCCGAACATGGTATAGATAGAGAGCAAGATTGTACCGAAGGAAATGACGGCATAACGTTGCCCCAATGCACCAAGTAAAATAAAGCCTGCACTGGATAGCGATAGGTAGAGAATAAATAAAAATTTATAGGGATAGAGAAAATCTAAAATACTACTGACACTAAAGAAGAGTACGCAGACATAGAGCAAATTACGCAGTCGGATGCTGAGTCGGTCATCAAAGTCCGTGAGCGCGGTGGCAATCGCACCTAAGGTGACGGGCACAATAAAACTATGAAAACCGAGAAAATATAATCCGAGCGTGGTGCCACTCAAAACAATACAAATTTGCAGGCAATACATAATGATTGCACTGGATTGAAACTGTTGAAACCAAGAGAGTCGCGTGTTCACAGAGTTATGAAGTATTCGAATGATTTTGTAAATTAGACTGAGCTTTTTTCTGTGAACTGTCAATTTTTATTCAATAGAAAAGCGGACTTAAAGTCCGCTTGTTCAAATCTATATGCAAGGTTGATTATTGAATCACACCACAGGCAATACGGTCACCGCCACCGCCTAGAGGTTTAGGGTCGTCAGAGTAATTATCACCACCAGCATGGATCATGATGGCTAAGCCTTGTACATCCGCCAATTTCAAACGCGGTGCAATTAAATTCACTTTTGCTGTGCCATCGGTTTGAACTTGAAGGATCGGTAAGTCACCCAAGTGACCTGTTAGCGGCGTACCGTGGTGAGGTGCAGATTTAGGGTTAAAGTGACCACCTGCAGCAAGAGCAGCACCCGCTTTTCCATCTTTTTCAGCTGGGGCACAAGAGCCTTTTTCATGAATATGGAAACCGTGTGGACCCGGAGGAAGCTGGGTTAAATTGGTATGAATAACCAAGCCAGCAGGGCTATCAACCAAGTTAATTTGACCGATGCTTTGACCAATACCTTGAGCAGTCACGGCATTGACCGTCACGGTTTTTGCATTCAGACCTGTTGAAGTCGAGGTACTCGCACAGCCTGTAAACATCAGGGCACTGACCGCAGCAAGCGCACCGAATTTAAATAGTGAAGACATGTTTGGCATCCTGTCTGTTTTTATGGAGTTTCAACCATTGAAACAGATGCGAATACAGGATGACAGATAATTTAAGTATTTGATTGTAATATTTGTTTAATGAATTCAAGCCTGAATTAAGGTTGTTCAGGCTTATCATCCATATTGTCTAAGTCATGTGCCAATGTTGCTTTGGGCATCATGACGGCTTCAATTTGGGTTTCATGCAACCATTCACGCCAAATAGCTAACAATACTGCCAAGATTACTGGCCCGATAAATAAACCAACAAGACCGAAACTGGCGATACCACCTAAAACACCGAACATGATTAATAAGAATGGAATCTGCGTTGCCCCTGAAATCACTAAAGGACGAATCACGTTATCGGCTGTACTCACGATACATACACCCCAAGCCATGACGCCAATGGCTTCAATGGTTTGACCTTGTGAAAATAACCACAACGACACAGCGGTATATGAAATCGGTGGACCAAAAGGAATCAGTGCCAACATGAAGGTAATGATGGTTAATAACATTGGGTTAGGCACATCGGCAACAAAATAGCTGAGACCGGCAAGTAAAGCTTGGGCAATGGCGGTGAGACCGATGCCATACACTACGGCACGTGTAGTATCCGAGATGGTGGCAAGATAATGATGAATACGTGGCCCGATCACCATTTCGAGGGCTTTACTGACCTGACTTAAAATAGTTTGACCATCACGATAGAAGAAAAATAAAGACATCACGGCAAAACACAGCTTAAAGATATTTTTACTGACTTCGCCGACCAGAACTTTACCGTAGTTCAAATGCCCCTGAATCCAAATTTGTACCGATTGAATAATACTGTTTGGATCATTGTTCAGTTCATGCAGGGTACGACTGACTTCTTTACCAATAAACGGTAGTTGGCGAATAAAATCAGGCACATTGACATGACCTGAGAAGACCTGCTTTTGTAATTCAAAATACAAGTTACGGCCTTCATGTTGTAGCAAGAAGATCGCAAAAATCACCGGCAGACCCACCACGAGCACCACCAGTAAGATCATCAGCGCCGCACTTAGATTTGCACGATTGCCACAAAAACGATGCACCGATTGATACAGCGGCCAAGTCATATAGGCAATAATCGCTGCCCAAACAACGGGCACAATAAAGTATTTGAGTACGCTAAAGCTCAAAAAAATCAGGATAAAAAATAATCCGAACAATAAGACTTTTTGTAATGTAGGTGCGAACGTTGGCAATGCGTGCTCTGATTTTTTCATCATGTTGTGTTCAATCTTAACCGAAAAAAAAGCTCCCGAAAACGAGAGCTTGTTAACTTATGGTGAATATCTTTCAGGCTAGATCCTTGCAAGATTGGCCTTTATATCAACAAAATGTGGAATGATGGGTTAAAACCACTCGGCTTCGTCTTCAATAATGGCATTGAGCACAGGTTGCCATTGTTGTTGCATACCGAGGTACAATTTTTGCGTTTTGTCAAAAACCGAAAGACCTTGCATGGCAAGTTGACCATAAGCGGTACGTTCAGAAATCCAAGCAACGGGCTGTTGTTCAACTTTATTGAAAAAATCTTGAATTTCTTTGGAATGAGCAGAATTGGGTTTGACACGATTGGCCAACAATAGGATTTGGACTTTACCTTTACGAATCCGCTTAATTTCTTGCAAATGCTTTAAAAAACGACGGGTCGAGTCGATGTCGAAGAAAGATGGTTGTAGCGGGGTAATGATGGCATGAGCTTCACTCACCAACTGATCTGCATGTTCACCCGATAACGCACCCGGTGCATCGATAATCAGATATTCAATCCCTTTTGGCACATCACCAATCGACTTTTCATGACGCCAATCTAGGCTCTGAATTGGGGCTGCAGTCTCTGGGCGCTGTTTGAGCCATTGACGTGCAGACTTTTGATTGTCAGCATCTGCCAAGGCCACTTTATAACCTTTTTGCGCAAGTGCAGAGGCTAAACTGATTGCTGTGATGGTTTTGCCACAACCACCTTTTTGATTGGCAATTAATATCGTTTTCATCGACCTAAATAGATTTTATTCTGCTCATCCCTAGCATATCATTGTTTAATGCGGGGAATATGACAAAGAACCAAAGTCTAAGTTTTTTCTATAGGTTTCGCTGTAATATATTAAAAAGATTAGGAATTTTAAATGTCTGTCTGGATGGCCATGCTCATTGGCGCGTGTATTGGGATTGTACTGACCACCTTAATTTTAAGTGGCAGTCGCAATGGAAGGATAAAGGCAGAATACGAGCAATATATTGCAGAACTAGAATTGGAACATCAGCAGGCATTGGCTCATGCACAAAAACGCAGTGTAAATACCAGTCGTGCTGTTTTAAAAGGCAAAATGGCTGAACAAATGGCGCCGATCATGCCTGAATTTCAGTATTTACCTAGCGATGCAAAGTTTCTCGGTGACCCGATCGATTATGTGGTTTTTGATGGTTACACTGATTTTCGTGATGGTGATGGACTCGCTGAAGACATTGAAGTGGTGCTGATTGATATTAAAAGTGGTGGGGCACGTTTGACCAAAGGGCAACAAGCGATTGCTCAAGCCATTGCTGAAGGGCGAGTGCGTTTTGAAACCATCCGAATTGATTTTGAGCATATTTAAGCTCGCTTGATTCAGGCTCAGAACCGTCGAAAAGTAATAAGGACAGAATATCCACATGGAAAAACTCTTAGCGACTGCAGCCGTTTTTGCGCTCATGCTGTGGATATGGTCTGAATATTTTCGTGCCATTCCACATTTAGAGCAGACTGGTGTACTGAAAAATTTTCAGGTCACACCGACTCAGGCATTTTCCGGTGAATATTTGCTGTTGGATAAACGCTACTACAGTGCCAGTAGTCGTACATTACATCCGGCAGCACCGACCGTGGTGGGTGGCTTTCAAGACTTGGCCTATGTCAGCAATATTGATCTGCTACTGAGTTCAGGCTCAAATAATATCCAGTCTTTAAAATATCATCTTGAATGGTCGCAGCAGAACCGCTGTTTTAACGTACAAGCGAAAGACGTGCCCTCGACACAAATTGAACAGCTCAAGTCTGAATTGCAAAATGTCAGTGTGATTGCTCAATCCGAAGACGTCGCAAATCGTATTCGGCGTTTGAAATCAGGGGATCGTGTGGAGATTTTGGGTGAATGGGTGGATGTGCATTCCACCAAAACAGGCAAGTCGTATCACACCTATAATGTGTTGAATAAAAAGCCCTGTCATATCCTAAAAATTAATGCCATTCGACTAATCAAAGACTAGGTAATTTTATCTAGATTTGATTGTGCTTAAACATGGCCTTGGGTGCTTTAACTCAACTTCCGTGCGCGGGCAAGCAACATGCGTTGTCCAATTTTTGGAATGCCTTCAGCATCAAAATACTGCGTTTCAAAACATTCAAACTGGGCATCTTCAAGCAACTTTTGCATATTACGATCCAGATGACAGCCATCCGCGACTTTCTTTTGAATGGGCGTCAATAAGTGTTGTAACTGCTTAATTTTCCGATTTTCATTGTGTTGTACATGCTCAACCAAATGAAATGTTCCTGTTGGTTTAAGGACACGGTAGATTTCTTCAAGCGCAGTTTCAATATCGGCAATGCTGCATAAGGTCCATGTACTCACGACATGATCTAGACTTTCATCTGCAAAGGGTAATTTTTCAGCACCGGCTAAAATATGCTGTACCTCAAAGGGTGCCGCATGTACACGTTCAGCAGCTAAATGAAAAATATCAGGATTGGGCTCAAGGGCAAAAACCGTATCAACATTTTGATAAAACGCTAAATTCAAACCTGTACCAAAGCCAATTTCGAGTACTTCACCAGACACGGCTAAAAGGAGTTCGCGTCGTTTATCCATCAGGCTCGGTACTTGCATGACTTGATTTAAAAGATGCGGAAAAATGTGTTGTTGATAAAATTTATAAATCATAGCGGGTATTGTTGTTGGCTTTTTTTAAAGTGTAAATCATGTGGTAGGGCGTGGATATGGGCCAATTGACTGAATAACAGCATTTTGTTACCAAGTTCATAAGGTTTATGCAGACTGTGTGCGTAATATAGAGTTACAACTAGTAAAAACGACATTCATCACGCTCAACCTACGGGATTTTAAGCTCATGTTCAGGTTGGGGCATTATGTATAGATGAAGTCGGCTCAATTGCAGAATGAAAATTGAGTAATGTGAAGTATTACAGGGTAAGAGGATAACGCGATGATCAAGCGAATTGCATTAAGTACTGTGCTTGCAGGCTTTTTATTGAATGTCGGTGTCCAAGCGTCTTCAGATTATAATATTGCCAAAGGCTTAGCACCTGTTGCCAAAGGCCAGTCAATTTCTACCTTGAAAGAATTTAAAGGTGATTTCCGAATTTTAGGTTCAAAAACCTATCAAACAGATGAACAAGCAAAATTTTCTCCGATCGATTATGCAGTCAGTTGGGGCTTATTTGCAGAGCCAGAAATTGCTCGTACGATTTCAGTCAATCAATATGACCGTTTCTTAAATTGGAAAATGGATCGTGTTCCTGTACCGCAAAAGCAAGCCATGATGATGGTGTCGAATATGCACATCATTCCTGCAAACCCGCAAATTGCTAAACAAATTACTCAAGTAAAACGTGGCGATCTTGTGCGTTTAAAAGGGGATTTGGTTGAGGTGAAAGACAAAGATTTGGTTTGGACTTCATCTTTGACCCCAACAGATACGGGTGATGGGGCTTGTGAAGTTTTTCGTGTAAGTTCGATTCAGTGGATTGAAAAAGTCAAAGGCTAAACTTCGATTACATCGAGATCGTATTGAAATCGGTGTGCATTAGATTCAAGGTAAAATAATTTGATGATGAAAATGACGATAAAGAAACAGCTTATTTTGAGTCTAATGTTGGCGAGTGGTTTGGCGCTTGGTGGATGTACCAGTATGAGTTCAACTGTAGATGGGAAAACCCATGTATTTACTGAGCAGCAAAGTTGTCCGACCTTGCTTGAGATGGATCGTGGACAAACTTTAGAAGTACTGTTAAACGAAAATCCAAGTACCGGATATGTATGGTCTTTGGCTGAGCAACCGAAACTTTTTAAAGTTGAAGAAGTGTTTCAATCAGCTCAACAACAACAACAACAACAACAACAACAAGCTGCTGCTGCAGATGCGACACCAGTGCTTGGTGCCGGTGGTCAAAAAACTTATCGTTTTACCGCAACGACTGCGGGTGAAGAATTACTACATTTGAAGCATGCACGAGCTTGGGAAAAAACCGCGATGGCTGAATGGACTTGCAGAGTTCGAGTATCTTGATTTGAACCAATGATGAAAAGATAAAAAAGCCAGTATTTATACTGGCTTTTTTATTGCAGATGAACTGATTTAAAACGTCCACGTATGTATTATTTCGCGCTCAGCGCTTGACCGTCAAATTGAATACCTTCCCAACCATTTTGCATAAATTGGCGAATGTTTTGGTGGTCAGTTGCGTCTGGTGTCGCCAAAACAGCAGCATAATGTTCAGCAAAAAGACTTAAGGTTTCAGCTTGGTTTAGACCATTCAATTGGGCAAAAGAAAATACTTTGGCACTGCCTTGGTTTTCAGTCGCTGCATTGGCTTGTTTGCCATTGGTAAAAGCAGTTGGTGTGTGGTTATAACGCGCTTCAATAAATGCAATCACATCTGAAAATTTCGCAGTCCCTGCTTGAAGTTGATCTAATAATTCCTGAGCCATAATGTCCTCTTTCAATAAAAAATACCGCAAAGTGTTGCAGACTATAGCAAGCTTTGGCCCAAACATTTAACACTATTTGCGTAAATTAAATGCGTGTATATTGAAGGGCGACCTTAGGCAGTCTGTTGCCTAAATTGTAGATACCAATGATGTTGAAGTAGGACAACTATGAACTGGCTTTTGGTCGCATGTGGCGGCGCAATTGGGGCAACACTTCGCTATGCAGCAGGACTGTTATTAGCTAAGTCAACCGTGCTCTTTCCATGGGCAACATGGTGGGTGAATATTTTAGGTTGCTTTTGTGCAGGTGTGTTCTTTGCATTTAGCCAAAAATATCCCGTTCTACAAAATGAAGCACGCTTATTGCTTATGGTCGGGATCTTAGGTGGCTTTACCACCTTTTCCAGTTTCGGCTTAGAAACCTTTCAACTGCTCAGACAAGGGCAAAGTGGGCTGGCATTCAGTTATGCCATTTCTAGTGTGGTAATTGGTGTCATCGTATTGGGGCTGGGATATTACTTATTTCAGTCGATTTTAAAAATAGATGTTTAAAACAACGCTTGAAAACCACAAAATTTCAGACATAAAAAAAAGAAGCTCAGGCTGGAGGAGGGGAACCCTGAACTTCTTTAATGTTTTAATTTTAAAAGAAAAAACTTAATCGAAACTGAACTTATTGTGAGCGTTTGAAACGCGCAAAGCGTTTATTAAAGTTCGCAATACGTCCTTCGTTATTCACTTGACGTTGTTCACCTGTATAAAAAGGATGTGATGCACTTGAAATATCGAGTGTCACATAGGGATAAGTTTTGCCTTCAAACTCTTTGGTTTGATTGGTGCTTAAGGTACTGCCAATCACAAAAAAGGCATTGGCATTGGTGTCATGAAAGAGTACTTCACGGTATTCGGGATGGATGTTCGCACGCATTCTTCTGTTCCTTAAATTTATTGATTAAAGAAATGTTATAACATAACAATCAAAAATGCAAATATTGCCCGAAACTCATCAGGCAATTAGCGCTTCATGTTCCCTTAAGCGCTAGGTGGAACTAATTCATCAAAGAGATCATTCAGATTGTCATTCACTTTCAAATGAATCAAATTCCAATAATGTCCTGAAACAGTCCGGTTCACCATCAGGGTGTCTGGCGACGGTTTAAACACATCCCAATATTTAAGAGATGGCTTAATTAATTCTACCCCGTCATGGTGCGCTGAGTTTTCAGCAAAGTCATATTGTGTGGTCAGCGGACGCATCAGCACTTCCAGCCATTGTTCATACAACTCCGCAGGGAATTTACCGAGTTCATTGAGTGAATGTAAGGCATCGAGTTGCTGTTCCATCAGTGGAATATCGTGCTTGCGTGCAGCATTGATCAATTGCTTAAAGTGCGACACGATTTCAGGAGATAGGGTTTTCACACCGCCGTAGTCATATACGATGACTGAACCATCTTCACGAAAGGCGAAGTTGCCCGGATGTGGGTCACAGTGGAAACGTTTAAGGAAGAAAATTTCACGGCCTATGGCACGGAATAAGCGTCTTCCCAAGGCATTTCGGGTTTCTTGTGACCACGTACTGGCAGTTTCTATACTGTCGCCAAGCTCTAGACTTAGAGTCAAAATATGACGTGAAGAATAATCTTTATAGACCTGTGGAATAATGATTTTGTCATCCAGCGCACTATGAAAAGCACGGGCCACATCTAAGTTTTGCGCTTCAATTTCATAGTTCAATTCGTTGTCTAAACTGTCCTGAATTTCACGAAATAGCTTGTCTTGTAACTTCCGATCAATTTTCAATACGCCCATCAAACGAAGTGCAAGCCGAACTTGTTTTAAGTCACTTTCACAGGCTTCTTCGACACCCGGATATTGCACTTTCACCACCACCTGCTGACCATTAGGTAACACGGCTTTATGCACCTGCCCAATGGATGCAGCTGCAAAAGGTTGTTCTTCAAAACTTTTAAAAATCTGCGCGAGGGGCTTGCCGAGTTCTTGTTCTACTTGAGCCTTAATTTCAGCAAAGGGCATGGCTGGCGCTTGGCGTTGTAATTTACTAATGGCTTTTGCGACTTCAGGTGGAAAAATGTCTTTGTACTGCGAGGCAATTTGTCCAACTTTCATCACCGCACCTTTCATTTCACCCAAAGTGTCTGCAATTTGCAGACCGATGTCCTGAAAAAGTTTACTGCGAGATGCATTTTTCTGTTCTTCATCGGCAGTGATATTGCGGATGGAATTGGAAACGGTTTTAGTAGCAATGCTTGCCGTCATACTGGCAAGTTTCATAAAGCGACGACCCGGTGTGCTAGCCGTTTTTGCCATGTGATGTTCCTCAAGATCATCATTTATTATCTAATACCGATCATAGGCGACAAAACACAAACTGCCTACTTTAAATTGTTAAGACTTTATTTCCATTGATAAAATGATGGGCAAAAATGTAAATACTGAAAATAATTCAGGCAAATTTAAGCCACGCGCTGAATGGTTTAAAATATCGCGTCGCTAGAAGAGAACTGAACGATGAAAGTGTATCGCTATTTAACCGGTAAAGATGATGTCAATTTCTGTGCCCGTGTGACCAAAGCTTTAAATGAAGGCTATGAATTGTATGGCTCACCAACCATGAGTTTTAATGGGACAGATGTGATCGTCGGGCAGGCGATCGTGAAAGACGTAGAGGATGACAGCCAAGTGCCACAAGGTTTAAAAAATGCCATTGAGGCGCTTAATTAGTTGGCTTTGCTGCTTTAGTTGCTTTACTGATGTTATGCCTGTAAAAGTATTTACGCATTTAAAAAAAGATTTTTAATTTTATTCGACGGAGTCTTTCATCTAGGGATTGAATAAAGGGATTAGCCTTCAGCTGGAGGTACTCTTACGAAACGTTGTTTCTCATTCGGCAAAATGAGAAGCGTGCTTCGCAAGGAAACCATCTGGCGGTGCAATCACCTCACCGACAAAACTCGTTCGCTAGCGTCTAATTATTTAAAGTATCGCAAAAACACTTTTGATTAGAACTAGTCCTGTCTCAAACAATTGCAGATGACATTTTCGTGTATCGTTCTTTTTTTGAATCAAACTGAAGCAACTGATGTTACTCCGTAACATCAGTTGCTTCAGTTTTTTCCAGTTCTAAATGTGGACTGAGATATTTGCCGCATTGATTATGGTGTAAATTTTCATTCAAGGTGATGAGGTTTTGCGTCACGATAAAATCCTGATCATCCGCAGAGACAAACTTTTGATTGGCCTTGATGAAGTCCTGATAGGTGTATGCCATACCAGTCTGCTGACAACTTAATTTTAAACGTGCGGTATATGAGTCCGCTTGTTGTTCATGATAAAAGCGAAAGGCTGTCCAAAGTGCTTGATTGATGTAATCAAATTCGGGTTGTGATTGGACTTTGATGGGTGCGTGATATAAAGGAAATTCATGTCGGTTGATCGTTTGTTCAGCTTGTAGTGACATGGAAAAGCCTAAGCTCAGACAGAGACTGATCGAGCGAAATACATGGGACATGTTTATTTTCCTCTTCTTCGTGCTTTTTATTTATGGCATTGCTATGCAGGGTGTTAATTTGCATTAATCTTCTGCATAGCGTAGCCGTATTTTAAGTAACTTTTTAGATGATTTTTTAGGGCTTATCCCGCATGTGCTAAACGTTTATTCATCATAAATAAACGTGTAAGTAGCAGTATACAGGCGACAGTCAGACCCACAATTAGGCCAATCCAAACGCCTGCAGCACCAGTCGTGGTGAAGCGTGCAAGATAGATTCCTACAGGGAAGGCAATGATCCAATACGCGATCATGGTGATCCACATCGGCCCTTTAGTGTCTTGCATGCCGCGTAAACACCCTGCGGCACTGACTTGCCATGCGTCCATCAACTGATAGGCAATCGCGAACAAGACCAAATACACGGCAAGCTGAGTCACATCATAGTCATTGGTATAGAGTGACACAATTTCATTACGTAAAAGCCAAAGCAGTAGCATGGTAATCAGGGCAAATACCGTCCCTGTCAACATACCGACTTTCTGGACTTTTCGCATCGCTAGCCAGTTCTTTTCCCCATAATAGGTACCGACCCGAATAGTCAGCGCAATCGCTAGTGACATGGGAATCATAAACAATTGCGAGGTAATCGAAATGGCGACTTGATGCGCGGCAATGGTGACTTCGCCCAAGGGACTCAACACAATAGCGGCTGTACTAAAAATACTGACTTCAAAGAAAATGGCTAAGCCAATGGGAAAGCCAAGTTTTAAGATACGTTTGATCCATTCACTGTTCATTTTTTCAAAGGCAGCGAAAGGTTGGGTCTTTTGATAGGCCGATCCTTTGAAAACGTACATCGCCAAAGCAAAGAACATTAACCATTGCAAAATCGCGGTGGCAAAACCACATCCTGCAGAACCTAATTCAGGGACTGGGCCTAAACCATACATAAAAATAAAGTTCAGTGGAATTAACACCAATAAGGCCAGCAGACTCAGCACAGTGACTGGACGTGGATGCCCCAATGCTTCTGAGTAACCACGTAAAGCTGCGTACATGGTGACAGCAGGCATACCTAAACTAATGGCGTGTAAGAATAAGCTCGCCTTCGGAAGTAATGCCTCAGGGACACCCAATAACGGTAAAAGCAGCGGCATAGCTTGTAAGACTAATGCAGCAATGATCCCTAAAAATAATGCGACCCATAAGGACTGACGGGCAATGGTGGCAATTTTTTCAGGCGTGCGCGCACCATTGGCTTCGGCCACCAATGGGGTGGTGGCAATCATAATGCCGCTAAACAGCAGCATGACCGGTATCCACAAACCGACCCCGACCGCAATAGCTGCAAGGTCATTGGCGGACATGTGTCCAGCCATGATGGTATCAATTAGACCAAATCCCGCTTGCGCAAACTGCGTAATCAATATCGGGATCATTAAATGAAACAGTTGTTTTAATTCATACTTGCTGCTTGTTACAGCCGTGACAGTAGACACAGAATGTACTCATTTCTTGTGAGGTGCTTAGGAATGAGGTCTTAGCGTTGGAAAGTGAGAAGCACACCAATAAAAATCACCACGCCACCCAATAAGCGTTGCCAGTTAATCGGGGTTTTTTCAGTGCCGAGCAAGCCAAAATGGTCAAATACCATCGACATTAAGATCTGTCCAAAAATAATCAGACCGGAGAGGGATAAAAAACCCAGTTTCGGTGCGGTATAAATACTGATACTGATGGCATAAACACCCAAAAATCCCCCCAACCATAAATACCAAGGGATTTGAGCAAAACTTGCAAAGTCCGGTTTTTCGGCCGATTGAAAAAACACCATAAAGGCGAGGACTATTGTACCAACCAAAAAAGAAAAAAGGGCAGCTTGCAGCGGTGAATATAAATATTCACGCAATTGGCTGTTGATCGCTGTTTGAATGGTCATAGCGATACCAACACCCATCGCGAGCGGCAGTAAGTACAATAAATGGCTGCTTATTTTCATCTTCTAATCATCTAATTCTTCTTAAATTTATTAGTCTACTGTATTGTGGATGAGTTTTCATAAGCGCTCTGATGCAGTCATGTTAAAATGCGCTTACTTCTTTTGTTCCTTTTGAGCATTTTCCTTGGCTGAATTAAATCCTGCAGTTGTTCCGTTATCTTTATACATTCATATGCCGTGGTGTGTGCGCAAATGTCCATACTGTGACTTTAATTCGCATGCGGTGCCGAATGGTGAATTGTCTTTAGACCTAGAACAAGAATATTTACAGGCGTTGGTTGAAGACTTTAAAACGCAAGTCGATTTTGCTCAGGGTCGCTTGATTCATAGTGTATTTATTGGTGGGGGTACACCATCGCTCATTTCATCCAAAGGCTATCAATGGTTATTTGCTCAACTCAAAGCGTTAGTGCCATTTGAAGCGGGCTGTGAAATTACCTTAGAAGCCAATCCGGGCACGGTTGAGCACGATCCTTTTGCCGGTTATTTAGATGCAGGGATTAATCGTCTATCTATCGGTGTGCAAAGTTTTAATACCGACCAGCTGAAAAAGCTGGGGCGGATTCATTCGAATGATGATGCGATTTCTGCCATTCAGCATGCAAAAGAGGTGGGTTTTGAACGAGTAAATGTCGACTTGATGCATGGCCTGCCTGAACAAACCATTGAGCAAGCGCTTTTGGATTTGAAATTGGCTGTGGAAAATGGGGCAACCCATGTGTCGTGGTATCAATTGACCATTGAACCCAATACAGTTTTTTTCCGCACAAAACCAATTTTACCTGTCGATGATGTGCTTGAAGATATTCAAGAACAGGGCGAAGCCTATTTAACAGCGCAAGGCTTTATCAATTATGAAGTATCGGCATGGCGTAAAGAAAAGCCGTCGGCACATAATTTAAATTATTGGCAGTTTGGCGATTATTTGGCGATTGGCGCAGGCGCACATGGCAAAGTGACCATGCCAGACGGGGTGTATCGTTTCCAAAAAACCCGATTGCCGAAAGACTATTTAGCCAAAGTACCTGCTGAACATCTTCAGTTTAAGCGCATCGAAGCAGCCGACATGCCTTTTGAATTTATGATGAATGCGCTTCGGTTAAATCATGGGGTGGAAGCCAAGCTATATAGCGAGCGTACAGGGGAAAGTTTAGAGCCGATTGCCGAGTTATTGGTTTCCTTGCAAAAACGTAAATTGATGGTCAATGATCCAACACGTTTGTCTTGTACCGAGCAGGGGCATATCTTTTTAAATTCCGTATTGGAAGAATTCCTGTAATGAAAGCTATGTCAAACTTGTTTTAAAATTTGAGCCACAAGTAATTTTTCATATTTCGAATGTAATTTGCAGAATGTGTATGAAATTATTCAGTTGATAATTGAATTTACATGGCATAAAGGAACTTCAGAAAATGAAATATATTTTAACTGCGACGTTATTAACTATAGCTTTGGTGGGTTGCACCGATAAAAAAGCGCCATCAGAACAAAATGTTGCAACAGAGGCAACGGCCACAACTGCACAAACAAACGATGTTGCAGTAGCTCAAGATGAGCAAGTGATTCACTTTACAGGGCCACAAGATCTAAGCCTTGAGTTAAAAACCAAAGATAATTTTGAAACCGCACAATTGACTGATAATTCTGATCGTGTGTATGAATTGAAACGAGGAGTTTCAGGAAGTGGTGTACGACTTGCCAACGACCAAGGTGTTTCAATTCACTTTAAGAACTTTAATGGTGTGAATGAAGGGACAGTTGAGTTGGTAAAAGATAAACCCATAGAGATTAAAGAATTTATTGCTGATAAAGCAAAGTAAATATTAAAAAAGACCGCATGAGCGGTCTTTTTTAATTTAGCTTAACGATGTTTCGGTGGCATTGGCGGTAATTTATGCTGCGAAACAGGTTTGTGTTGATTGCCTTTAAAAGCTACTGTCTTATGATTTTGTTTGGCAAATTTTGCATGAGCGTGTTGATGCTCTTTTTTCACCATTTGCGGCCCAGCAGGTTTGTGATGTGTTGCTTTAGGCGGTACAGGTTTTTTATCGAAGTGTGCAGCAGGTGGCGGATTTTTATGATCGAATGCAGGCGCTGCCATTGCAGACATTGTCGCAGTTGTTGCAATCAGACCAATCATTAATGAAGACATCAATTTTTCATGGTTACGCTCTCTATGAATCAATGAAGTCATCATAGGGGGAGGCTATGGAGAAGATATGAAGTTGTATGAGATACAAATGTAAAGCTAAAATTATGAAGTTAAATTTACTTTAAGTATTTAATATTTATTAAATAAAATTATGTTTTAGCGATAAGGTGTTCTATTTTTGTTGTAAAATACAACAATATTTCTCCATATAAAGTTCATCTTTATACATTGTTATTACCTCATGAAGAAATTAAGAATACTACTCGTAATTCCTATAGATCAAAATTAAAAGAGAAGACAAAAAAGACCGCCGAAGCGGTCTTTTTATAGAGTCATTTAACTCGGTTTAAAGCTTAATAGTCAAAGCTAAAGTGTTCAGGAGCCAAAGAAGTCATGGTCTTCGATGGGTTAACCATTGCTTCAGCGTGACCTTGTGAGCGTGGTAATAGACGTTCAAAGTAGAAGTCAGCCACTTTGATTTTTGCTTTATAGAACTCAGGAACTTCTGCACCATTGCCTTCTGCTAATTTTTCAGAAGCTACAGCGGCTTGTTGTGCCCAGAAGTAAGCCATCATCACGTAGCCAGAGAACATCAAGAAATCTACAGATGCAGAAGATACGATGTCACGGTCTTTACGTGCAGCAAGCATGATACGAACAGTTAATGCATTCCACTGTGCGCAAAGCTTCGTTAAGTCCCACGCAAAACGACGCATGTATTTGTTACGTGCATGTTGACCACAGAACTTCAAGATTTCTGCTGTGTAGTCACGAATCACTTTACCTTTAGAGGTCAACAGAACTTTACGACCAATCAAGTCTAGTGCTTGAACACCGGTTGTGCCTTCGTAGAGAGTAGAGATACGTGAGTCACGAACAATTTGTTCCATGCCCCATTCTTTAATATAACCATGACCTCCGTATACTTGCATACCATGGTTTGCAGCTTCATAACCCATTTCGGTTAAGAAACCTTTGAGAATCGGGGTGTAGAAGCCTAAGTGGTCATCATGTGCTTCAAACGCTGCTGTATCACCGCGGGTTAAAGCATCAGTCATTTTGTCCGCAATTTGAGCTGCATAGTAAATCATTGAACGGCCGCCTTCAGCGATCGCTTTTTGAGTTAAAAGCATACGACGTACGTCTGCATGGTGAATAATCGCATCGGCTACTTTTTCAGGATCTTTTTTACCTGAAAGTGCGCGCATAGACATACGTTCTTTCGCGTATGGAAGTGCGCCTTGGAATGCCAATTCAGCATGTGCAATACCTTGAATTGCTGTACCAATACGTGCAGTGTTCATGAAGGTGAACATTGCATGTAGGCCTTTGTGTTTTTCACCGATCAAGTAACCAATGGCATTGTCAAAGTTCAGTACGGCTGTTGCTGAAGCACGGATCCCCATTTTGTGTTCAATCGAACCACACGTTACAGGATTGCGTTCGCCCACTGAACCGTCTGCTTTCACAAGGAATTTTGGAACGATGAACAATGAAATCCCTTTAGTACCTGCAGGAGCATCTGGAAGACGTGCAAGTACGATATGCACGATGTTATCTGTTAAATCATGCTCACCCGCAGAGATGAAGATTTTTGTACCAGAAATTGCATAGCTACCGTCAGCTTGAGGTTCCGCTTTGGTTTTTACCTGACCTAAGTCGGTACCGCATTGAGGTTCAGTTAAGCACATGGTGCCTGACCAAGTTCCAGCAACAAGGTTCGGTAAATATTCGTTTTTCTGTTCTTCTGAACCAAATTGTAGAATGGTATTGATACAACCTACGCTGAGACCCGGATACATTTGGAATGACCAGTTTGCTGTACCCATCATTTCAGATTTGATGAGATTCAACGACTGTGGCAAGTTTTGACCGCCAAATTCTTCAGGGAAGGATAGACCTTGCCAGCCACCCTGTACAAATTGGTCATAGGCTTCTTTAAACCCTTTTGGTGTTTTCACATCACCATTTTCAAAATGACAGCCTTCTTCATCACCCGTTTGGTTTAAAGGTGAAAGGATGTTTTCACAAAAATCCGCTGCACCTTCTAAAATCATGTCGACAGTATCTGCATCAGCAGCTTCACCATTAGACAAAGTTTTGTAGTGTGCTGGGTAATCGAGCACTTCATTCATTAAGAAACGAATATCGTGTAAAGGCGCTTTATATGCAGGCATAGTCTTAATCCTAATATCTAAATTTTTTTGGATTATCTGTATTGATGATTTGATTATTCATAATTTCATCTAAAAAACATTGATGAATACGCCCTTAAAAAATGTCAGAAAGGCGAATTGTAATATTTAACCAACATGTGAAAAGTAAACTTCTGATAGACTTGATGTTGATCTTTTGATCATTTTTTTCTTTTAATAAATCATAAAGAACTTAGGTCTTTCGTACAATTATGCGATTAAAATATATAACACTTTGTTTACTGGGTTTGAGTATTACTGGGTGTGCTCAACATGTCATAAAAACCAATTCAACAGAGCAGTCTCTCGGGCAACAAGCCACTCAAGGCTTAAACGCAATGTTTGAAAATGCCAGTTATGACATGAAAGGGCAATTTTCAATTCAGACAGATATTCAGTTCGATGAAAAAAAGCCTGAAACCAAGTCAAAACCTGCGATAAGCACACAGCCAGAGCTGGATCCTAAACTTAAAAAACAACTGGATCAGTTGATTAAAACCCAAAATATTCCATTTAGCCAAAAAGAAAAGAAACAGCTCTATCAAGCGATTGCCAATGAATCGATCCCACCATCAGCGCGCTATAGCGATGAAGATGATGGCGTTTCTCCGCAATCCAAAATTGCACAATCACTACTGAATGTGTTGAATGATTTACAGTTTAGCTATAGCGGTTCAGTACATTTTAGAGAAAAACTTGCTGCCTTAACCTTACAACTGAGTTATCAAAAACCGACTTTGCAGGTGAATGCACAGTTGCCGATGATCATTGATTTTAATCAACATAAATTTTATACCAACTATTTTGCGTTCATGCCGTTTATGGTAAATCGTGAAAGCCAAAGCAGCTTGGCTTATGTGGATTTTTCAAAACATAAAGATACGATTGCTCAGTACGATTTGAAAAAATTTGCTGACTATTTAAAACAAATGAATGCTTTGCCCTATGTCTTGGCAGAACCGAATCAAGTGCAAAATATTGCTTTAACACGTGATGAAAAAAATGCAGGGCTGACTAAAAAAATCCGTTATGTGGGTGATCTTGATGCGCTATACACCCAGCTTGAACTTTTCGATTTTGTGAATGCCAACTATTACACCACGCAAATCAAAGGTCAGCGTAATAGTGACGCCGAGCAAGATGAATCTGTGGACGCTGCTGTGCATCACAGTGCTTCCGAAGAGGCGATGGCTGCGGCTGAAGCGGCGGGAGGGACTGCAGTAGCGGCAGCAGTTGAGGATGAAGACTTTGATGAGGCTTATGCATCTGTAGAACGTGTGAATGAGCTGCTCAATGCGAAAATGCATGGCCTGATGTATCACCAACATGAAACGGAAGAAGAACAAACGTCTTCTGCCGCTGAATCTGCTGAATACGCGATTGATACTGCAAGTGCATATGCGGAGGCGACCGCGGGTGATGACGAAGAAGCCTATAGTTCGGATACTGAAGTAACCGAAGCTTATGCGGCTTCCGAAGAAGATGACGAAACAGCGAACTTATCTGAGGAAGCCTGTCAGGCCTTGATGAACACCAAACAGGTGCCGATTGGTAAAGTCACGCTGTGTCAGGATTATCAAGATGTTCGGGTGATACCGCTGCAAGAAGATGCTGTACCATCGGCCTCTGCTGCGGACGCATCCAATACAGATTCTGAGATTGCGGACGCTGTTGAGCAGTTAAAGCCGGTATTCCAGCAATATCAAAGTGAACAACTTATCGATGTAAAACAATTTCAGCAATTATGGCAAAAGCATCAAGCTGAAATTGCGCAGGTGCTGAATGCACAGGATAAATCATCTTCGAATGTTGTGATGGATGTAGGCTTAGATCACAAAGGCCGCGTCCAAGTAATGGACTATCAATTGGCCTTTAATGAGCCACGTTTAGGTCAATTAAAGCTGAAAAGTAGCAACCAAATTTTGAATTATGGCAATGCGACTCCAATTGATCGTCAAGCCATGAAACAGGCAAAATCCATTGAGGAAGTCAGTAAAGATTCACTCTTTGAAAATATGTTGAAAGGCCTGCTTGCGCCAATCACGGGAAATGATCCTCTGCTTGTTGAAGCAGAAACTGCATCGGTTGATGATGTCCGTGCTGCAAATGAAGAAATCGAACTTCCTGAATATCTAAGTACTGTGGCTTTGCAAAGTTATAAGCGCCATCAATCTGAAGTGAAAGCCTATCAAGCGGCATTTGTCGTGGCATTTGCTAACTATCGCGCTCAGTATGTGCGTTATTACTCAGCCAATGATTTGAATGAAATTGCTGAAGTTTATGCATATCGATTTGTTGATGGCTTAAAAGAGCCAACAGGCAATGCGCTGAAACGTTTAAATCAATTACGTGATAAGCATGCTTTGCATCGCTATCAAGACTTTGATGACTTAGGTTCTTCGGTCAACCATTATGTACAGTCAGGAATTGGCGAGTACAAAGCTCAGGTTGAATGGAAGCAGTTGCAAAAAACCTATAAAACTGATCAGGCGATTTTTGCACATTTATATCAACAAAACTTTTTAGCTAGCTATGAACTGGAAGGAACTGAAAAAGCGCATTTGGTGAAAGCATCAAAAATCTACGCGCAAGCCTTTGCTGATGATATCAAAGGAAAATTATCAGAAGCGTCATTGCAAGGCCTAGCAGCAGAACACAAAGAGTTGTTCAGCCAATCGGCTTATTATGAAACCTATAAGGCCATTCAAAAACACAAGAACTAAGTTGAATAAAAAAGAACCTCAATCGAGGTTCTTTTTTTAGGTGTATTGACTGCTCTGAAAGTAAATTGAGCAAATCATTTTGAATTATAGAAAGTCTTTTAGATCAGGTTTGACGCCATTCCAAATGGAAAAAGATTCAATCGCTTGACCAACCAACATGCCAAAACCTTCTGAGGTTGGAACATGGCGTGCTTTGGCTTGATCCAAAAATGTCGACGGCTTGCCATAGGCCATTTCATAGGCGTGCGTGAATTGTAATGCTTCAGGCAAAATTAGCGGATCACCCGTTAAGCTTGCCGATGTGGCATTAATCACCAGATCAAATTGACCAGCTAAGTCGGTGAGGGCAATGGCTGCAAGTTCGGCATTGGGGACGGCATTTTTTAAATCAGCGACCAATTGCTCAGCACGCGCTAAAGTACGGTTGGCAATGACGATTTTTTTGGCCCCGGCTTGTACCAGTGGGTAAATCACGCCACGTGTCGCACCACCTGCACCAATAATTAAAATATCGGTCTGTTCTAAATTCCAATCTAAGGCACGGATGGCATCGACTAGGCCTTGTCCATCGGTATTATCACCATGGAGTGTGCCATCTTGCATCCATAATGTATTGACCGCACCTGCAATTTTGGCACGTTCAGTAAGGACGGCACATTGTGCATAGGCTTGTTCTTTAAATGGAACAGTGACGTTCATACCGATGCCACCTTCGGCAAAGAAGGATTCGACACTGTGCTGAAAACCATCGAGTGGCGCAAGTCGTTTGCTGTACTGAATGTCGAGGCCTGTTTTTTCAGCGAAGGCATGATGAAGTTCAGGTGAGCGTGATTGTTCAATCGGGTTGCCAATCACGGCAAATTGTTTGCTCATTGCACAGCGTCCATGTAGATGTGAAAGAGCAGACAATATACGCCAAAACCGAAGATGGCTAAAGTTCGGGCAGTCTTAAAATCGTGAAATAAAGGAGGAAAATTAAGGATTACAAATATCTAAGACGCTTTGAATCAAGATGCTGGCAGCACTGATGACTAAACCAATCAAGGCAACCACCATGAAGCCAATAGCCAAATTGTCATTCAAAGACGTTTCGGAAAAAATATTAGTACTGATAGCGCTGATCAGCACAACAGCAAAGCTCCAAAACACCAAGGCAGTAAGACTGATTGCTTTTTTATTGAGTGTTTGATGTGTCATGTGCGTTGTACTCCGTACAAGAAAGTTACAGCCATGAGTTTATTGACACATTGTGCAATGACATAGCGTAAAGCTGTTTAAAAGATGTGTCATTGTTGAGCAATATGATTACAAAGTAAATGCTTAAAAAATTTATTTATGCATCAAGATATTACCTAGAAATATAAATACTTTAATTAAAAGGCAATGAAAAGCCCCTGATGGACAGAGGCAAATACATGTCTATCTATTTTATTTCAATATATTAAGCCAATCATGCGGTTTTAAATAAAAGTCGGTGAGCTTTTTCTCGGCAGAATTTTCTTCCCATTCAGGACGATACGACCAGCCCGCCAAAGGTGGCATACTTACTAAAATGGATTCAATACGCCCACCAGTTTGTAAACCAAATAAGGTGCCACGGTCATACACTAGGTTATATTCAACGTAACGACCACGACGGTAAAGTTGGAAGTCTCGTTGTGCTTCGGTATAGGCTTTGTCTTGGTTTCTTTGGAAGATCGGTAAAATTGCCTCTAAATAACCATTACCCACGGCCTGCATATATTTGAAACAGGTTTCAAAGTCCCATTGGTTGAGATCATCAAAGAATAAACCACCCACACCACGTTGTTCATCACGGTGTTTGAGATAAAAATAGTCATCACACCATTTCTTATGTTCATCATAGAGTGTATCGCTAAATGGGGCACAAAGATCATGGGCAGTTTGATGCCAAGACAAGACATCTTCATCATTTGGATAAAATGGAGTGAGGTCAAAACCACCGCCAAACCACCAAATCGGATCTTGGCCTTCTTTTTCGGCGACAAATAAACGCACATTGGCATGTGAGGTTGGGACGTTGGGGTTTTTCGGGTGAATTACCAACGACACGCCCATGGCTTGTGCTTTTGCACCTGCAATAGCGGGATGGCGTTCAGTCGCAGAGGCGGGTAATTTTGAAATATTGATGTGCGAGAACATCACACCGCCTTTTTCAATCACCGTTCCATTTTGAAGAACACGTGAGCGACCACCACCACCTTCAGGGCGTTCCCAGTCATCGATCGCAAATTCGGCACTTCCGCCACCAGCACGTTCTTGCTGTTCCAATGCGGCACAAATCCGTGCCTGTAAATCGCGAAGGAATTCATCTACACGTTGAATATCGGCTGAAGTTGGATTCTGCATGGTGACCTTTATTAAAATAATTTAAAGATAAGTGTCATCAAAGCATAAATTACGTGAAAACTTAAGGCATTTTTCCCGATACTCAGCATCGGCTCTTTACTTTAAATCTGGAAATCTAGTGATTAAACCAAAAGATCATGCAAAGTTAGCAGCAATTGCTCAGACTCAAATTGGGCTTATTCCGACAAATTTGCTAGGTTGAATTCACTTCTGAAGCTCAGCACAATAATCATCAGGTAGATTTAAATTGAATCTCATTGATTGAAATGGTGCATCGATGTCTCAGCAGGCGAATTCTTTAATTCAAAAATACAATGTACCAGGTCCACGCTATACCAGTTATCCAACCGTGCCGTATTGGGAGGAAGCTGAGTTTTCATTGCAACAGTGGAAACAGGGATTGAAGCGTTCATTTGATGAGACCAATCACAGCGAAGGCATCAGTCTGTACATCCATCTACCATTTTGTGAAAGCTTATGTACGTTTTGTGGTTGCCATAAAAAAGTCACAAAAAAACATGAGATGGAGCTGCCTTATATTCAGGCGGTGCTGAAAGAATGGGACTTATATTGTCAACTCTTGGTTGATCGGCCAATAATTAAAGAAATTCATTTGGGCGGTGGAACGCCTACTTTCTTTTCTCCTGAGCATCTCACCCAGTTGATTCAAGGCATTCTAGTGCATGCTGATATTGCCGATACACATGAATTTAGCTTTGAAGGGCATCCGAACAATACCACACGTGAGCATTTACAAGCTTTGTATGATGTTGGTTTTCGACGCGTAAGTTATGGAGTGCAGGATTATAATGAGAAGGTGCAAAAAGCCATCCACCGTATTCAGCCCTTTGCACATGTTGAACAAGTGACACAGTGGGCACGTGATATTGGCTATACCTCTATTTCGCATGACTTGGTTTTTGGTTTGCCATTTCAGGATTTAAACGACGTGTTGCATACCATTGAACAGACCAATCGTTTGATGCCAGATCGTCTAGCCTTTTATAGCTATGCACATGTACCATGGATTAAGGGCAATGGTCAGCGTGGTTTTAAAGATGCCGATGTCCCGAAAGATGATTTAAAGCGTCAATGCTATGAAGAAGGTAAAAAACAGCTACTGGCGCAGGGCTATCATGAAATTGGGATGGATCATTTTGCATTAACCCAAGATCCGATGTATCAAGCTTTTCAGCAGGGCAGTTTGCACCGTAATTTTATGGGCTATACCGCATCGAAAACCCAACTGATGATTGGTCTCGGCTTATCTTCGATCAGTGATAGTTGGTACAGCTTTGCACAAAATGAAAAGAAAATTGAAGACTATTATGCACGTTTAGAGCAAAACCAAATTCCTGTTTATCGAGGTCATGTGCTGACTGAAGAAGACTTGATTATCCGTAAACATATTCTGAATTTGATGTGTACATTCCATACTTCGTGGGCAGGTCCAGAAATGCAATTTCCTGAGCTTGATGAAGTATTAGCGCAATTGGCTGAAATGCAAGAAGATGGCTTGCTCGAGATTTTTGATCAGCACATTCAGGTGAGTGATGCAGGCAAGCCTTTTGTCCGTAATATCTGCATGGCTTTTGATTTACGATTAAAACGTCGTGTTCCTGAAAATCGTATTTTTTCGATGACGATTTGATCTCCCCTAACCCCTCTTTATTTAAAGAGGGGAAAGCTTCCCTTTTGTAAAGGGAGGTTTGGAGGGATTTATAGATGGAGAATTTAAAGGACTTTTAAAAATCGTCCTTTTGATACATATGCGACATACGATCATGTTTGGTTTTTAAATATTGTTCGTTAAAGGGATTTAAACCCACAGTCAGCGGAACACGATCAACGACATTCACGCCTTGCTCTTGGAGCGCTTCAATTTTTAATGGGTTATTAGTAATGAGACGCACAGCTGTAATGTTGAGATGATTCAACATGATAGGGCACATATCATAACGACGTGCATCGGCAGGAAGATCCAATAATAAATTGGCATCCACTGTGTCATGGCCTTGGTCTTGTAGGGCGTAAGCACGAATTTTATTGGTCAAGCCAATACCACGACCTTCTTGGCGTAAATATAAAATCACCCCTTGACCTGCTTCATTAATTAATTTTTGGGTCGCTTGAAGCTGTGGGCCGCAGTCACATTTGAGTGAAGCGAAGGCATCACCGGTGAGGCATTCGGAGTGGATACGAACTAAAACAGGTTCAGTGGGAGCTTGTTCTAGTCCTTTAGAGAGTGCGACGTGTTCTTCACCGGTTTCAGGATCCTGAAAACCGTAATATTGAATTCACCAAAAGCGGTCGGTAATCTTGACGTTGCGACAAATTCTATAGGCACTGCTTAACCCGTTTATTCGATTATAAATTGGCTAAAGTATAGCGTAATGCTTGGACATTGGTAGAATTGCAACGACGAATTTATGCAGAACATTTTCTTTTTTGTATAAAGCGAACGATAATAGTTGATAAATAGGAAGATTATTCAGGATAATCTGACTCATTCAAAATCTCCCCAACGAGATCATTGCTAAAAATTACATCGCTACAAGTTTGGCTGATTGTAAGGTGATACAATTCGACGATATGATCGAGTTACCCATTTAGACCGAGCTTAGGAATTTGCCAGGCTTTAGAAGGCTTTGCCACATTATGCTGTATAAAGAAATACCATTTCAACGCCCTGTAACACCGTTGCTGGATACGATTAACCATCCTCAACAACTTCGTTTACTCGAGCGCAGCCAATTAGAGCAAGTGGCGGATGAGTTACGTCAATTTATTTTGTATGCGGCCGGACAAAGTGGTGGGCATTTTGGTGCCAATCTTGGGGTGATCGAATTAACCGTGGCATTGCATTACTGTTTTGATACACCACGTGATCGTCTGATTTGGGATGTGGGTCATCAAGCCTACCCGCATAAAGCCTTAACGGGTCGTCGTGAACAATTAGTGACGATTCGTGCCAAAGATGGTTTGGCTGCGTTTCCTGCCCGTGAAGAATCTGAATTTGACACCTTTGGCGTAGGCCATTCATCAACAGCGATTTCTGCTGGCCTTGGAATGTCATTAGCACGTCGCTTCAAGCAAGATCCCTGTCATGTGGTTGCAATCGTGGGTGATGGCGCGATGACAGCGGGTATGGCTTTTGAAGCAATGAACGATGCGGTGGCACACAATGCTGACCTTATGGTGGTATTGAACGACAACGATATGTCGATCTCATGCAGTACTGGTGGTTTTGCTAAGCATTTGGCTGCGATTTGGGAAAGTGGTCAATCGGTGAATATTTCTGAAAATGGCGAAGCCTATATTCAACCTCATCCTGAATGGGCGTATAACTCACGCCTACATTGTGCTGCGACCGATGCTGCAGATAATCTATTTAAAGCCATTGGCTTTGACTACTTTGGTCCTTTTGATGGGCACGATGTTGAACAATTAACACATGTGTTTGAAGCCTTAAAAAAACGCAAAGGCCCACGTTTAGTGCATGTCTATACCAAAAAAGGTAAAGGCTTTGCACCTGCCGAAGCAGATCAAATTAAATACCATGCCATCAGTAAACTGAATGCACCTGCTGCTGTGGCAACTGCACCGAAATATTCAGATGTTTTTGGTCAGTGGTTATGTGATGAAGCTGCACAGGATGATCGTTTATTAGCGATTACTCCTGCGATGTGTGAAGGCTCAGGCATGGTGCAATTTGCAAAGCAGTTCCCTGAGCGTTTTTTTGATGTTGCTATTGCAGAACAACATGCGGTGACTTTGGCTGCGGGTATGGCCTGTGAAGGGGTAAAACCGGTTGTTGCAATCTATTCAACCTTCTTACAACGTGGTTATGATCAACTGATTCATGACGTCGCTTTGCAAAATCTCGATGTGACATTTGGTATCGACCGTGCAGGTTTGGTTGGTGAAGATGGCCCAACGCATGCCGGTGCTTATGATTATGCCTTTATACGTACCGTGCCGAACATGGTGGTCATGGCGCCGAAAGACGAAAATGAATGTCGTCAAATGTTACATACGGCTTATTTGTATAAAGGCCCAGCGGCAGTACGTTACCCACGAGGTAATGGACTAGGTGTCGAGATTCAGCAAGAGATGACCGAGCTTGAAATTGGCCGTGGTGAAATTCTTATAAGCTTTAATGATCAGCAAGATGCAACAATTTCGATTTTAGCATTTGGTAGCCGTGTTCAGGCAGCGGTTGAGGCGGCTAAAGTATTGGCTGAAAAACTGGATGTTGCAGTTCGTGTGCTAAATATGCGTTTTGTAAAACCATTAGATACACAGTTGATCGATCAAATCGCGGCAAGCACGCAACTATTTGTGACAGTTGAAGAGCATGCAGTGATGGCGGGTGCGGGTAGTGCGGTAAATGAATATTTAGCGCAGGCTAGTATTGTTAAACCGATGCTAAATTTAGGTTTGTCAGATGAATTTATGCATCAGGCGACACATGCTCAAATGCTACAACAAGCTGGACTAGATGCTGAAGGCATTATCACTTCTGTGACACAAAGCTGGATAAAGCATAAGTCAACTGTAGTTTGCTGAATTTCTAATTTTTAGAAACATTTTTTCCCTAAAAGCCCTTATATTTGATAAGATATACTTTTATGCATTATTCTTTATCAGTATCTTCAAATTTGTAGTGGGTGTTCAATGGAACCTATGGTGGTTATGGCTGCGCGTGCGGCTCAATTAGTTGGTCAAGAGCTTTTAAAAGCGCATCAAAATCGTCATAAACTCGATCTACAAGTCGAAGAAAAAGGAATTGATGGTCCAGTAACGCGTGTAGACCGTTATTTGGAACAATTGACTATCGATACCCTACGTAAAAGCTATAAAAATCACAGTTTCCTAGGCGAAGAGTTTGGTCTTCAAGAAGGCAAAGGTCACGATGCTGATTGGTGTTGGATCATCGACCCACTTGATGGCACATTAAACTTCGTTAATGGTGTTCCACATTTCTGCATCTCTATCGCAGTTCAACATAAAGGTGTAACTCAGCACGGTGTTATTTATGACCCTGTGAAAGATGAGTTGTTCTCTGCAAGCCGTGGTCGCGGTGCGATGATGAACCAACGCCGTATTCGTGTAAATGTAAAAGACAGCTTAGAAAACACTTTCCTTTCAGTGGGTCATGCGTATCGTAAAATTCGTAATGGCGAAGTGGTTTCTTATGCGAAAAACCATTTCAACTCATTGTTAAATGTGACTGAAGCCGGTGCTCAATACCGTCGTTCAGGTTCTGCTGCTCTTGATCTAGCATATGTTGCTGCAGGTCGTTTCGATGGTTATTTCGAACTTGGTTTGAAACCATGGGACATCGCTGCAGGTGAACTTATTGTGAAAGAAGCGGGTGGTACTGTGGTTGATGCTCGTGGTGGTAACGACTCAATGGACAATGGTCAAGTACTTGCATGTTCTATGAAAATGCTTAAACCACTTATGCAAGCTGTTGTTCCAGCTTGGGGTGAAGCTGCTAAATAATAGAACACTTAGTTCGAGTTTATTGACAGAATAATGAAATAAAGCCCTCTTTGTGAGGGCTTTATTTTTGTCTAATCGGTCAAAAATAAAGGCTTAAACACCTATAATTTAAAGCTTCTTACAAAAAATATTCTGAAGTTGACTAAAACAGGTGACATTTAAAAACTTTCTGCTATAATCCCCGCACGCACTAAATTTCGTTCATTACCTGAACATTCTCTTCTATCATTGTGTATGCGCGTTCCGGTCCAAAGAGAGGACGATATTTCGCGCCCCACCCAATCGCTAAGCGATTCCTTCAGGTTGCGGCTGTAATCATGTGTGCGTTATACACATCGTCGTTCTCGGATCGCCGCTGATTCTATATTTTCAGCGTTTTTTGCTGTGCCGCTTTTTGCCGATGTCCATCTGAATTTATATTTTTAATGGAGCACCCATTTTTGGGGTGAAATACTCTATGAGCAAAACTTTTGCTGATTTTCCTTTACATGAGTCGTTACAACTAGCATTACAAGGTCTAGGTTTTACTACTCCGACTCCAGTGCAAGAACAATCAATTCCAGCTGCATTAGAAGGTAAAGACCTTCTTGTATCAAGCCAAACTGGTTCTGGTAAAACTGCTGCATTCTTACTCCCAACTGTGAATGCTTTGGCTGGTCAAGACACTTTGATGTCTTTCAAAGAGCGTATGAAAGCGGTAACTGCACCGTCTATTCTTGTACTTTGCCCTACACGTGAATTGGCTCAACAGGTTAGCCAAGACGCAATTGCTTTAGTACGTCATATGAAAGGTGTTCGTATTGCTGCAATTATGGGTGGTATGCCTTTCGGTAAACAAATTCAACAGCTTAAAGGTGCACAAGTTGTCGTAGCGACTCCAGGTCGTTTACTTGACTTGGTTAACCGTCGTCAAATTAAACTAGACAACGTTGATGCGTTAATCGTTGACGAAGCTGACCGTATGCTTGACTTAGGTTTCTCTGAAGACCTAGAAGCGATCAGCGACTTGGCTGCTAACCGTAAACAAACATTAATGTTCTCTGCAACATTTGCGCCGCGTATCATTACACTTGCAGAACGCATGATGAATGATCCACAGCGTATTGCGATTGAAACTGGTCACTCTACAAATACTGACATTACTCAGACTCTTCATTGGACTGACGGTTTCGAACACAAGAAAAAACTTTTGACTCACTGGTTATCTGATGAGTCTGTAGATCAAGCAGTTGTATTCGCATCTACTCAAGAAGATACAGATATGTTGGCTGAAGAACTTGCAGAAGCAGGTCACTCAGTTGTCGCTCTTCACGGTGCAATGCCACAAACTGTACGTAACCGTCGTTTACGTAGCATTCGTGAAGGTCGTGCAAAAATCTTAGTTGCGACTGACGTTGCTGCACGTGGTCTAGACGTACCAACTATTTCTCACGTAATTAACTTCGGTCTTCCAATGAAGAATGAAGACTATGTACACCGTATCGGTCGTACAGGTCGTGCGGGCCGTACTGGTAACGCGATTACTTTAGCGACTTACCGTGAACGCGGTAAAATTCGTGCTTTAGAAGACTTCTTAGATGCACGTTTAAATGTATCTGAAATTGAAGGTCTTGAGCCATCTCCACCTCCTGCACGTGGTAGCCGTGATGGCGGTCGTGGTCGTCGTGATGGCGGTCGCGGTGGTCGTGGTGGTTTCGGTGGCGGTCGTCGTTTTGAAGGTGAGTCAAACTTCAAACGTCGTGAAGGCAACCGTGATGGCGAACGTCGTTCATTCGGTGGCGAAGATCGTCCACGTCGCGAATAC